>NZ_FPCI01000001.1:2257500-2498678 GCF_900116385.1 Pseudoxanthomonas sp. YR558
TCGCCGTGATCCTCGGGCCCAAGACGATGAGCTCCGGCGAGATCCTTGCCATCGGTTTCAAGGGTCAGCGCAATGTGCGCTTCTTCGGCCGTCCCACGGGCGGGTATACGACATCCAACAGCAGCATTCCGCTGGAGAACGGCGGGATGCTGGCACTGACCACGGCGCGCATCCTCGACCGCAGCGGTGCGGTCCAGCACGGGCCGGTGCTACCCGATGAAGTGACCGATCAGCCTCTGGACGCCGCGCGCGCGTGGCTACAGGCGCAATGCGCCGGGCGCTGAGCCGTTGCGCGCAGGTTCCGCGTTGTGAACGGCGTGCATGGGCCGTCGTCACGCCGTGTTTCGGCATCCCTGCCTAGAACGGGGGCGACGATGACGGAACCGAGGTGGACCATGCCCCAGATCCAGGCCCAGACCGATCTTCCCTTGCGCGCGATCGATATCGTGGCGGTGGACCCGGCGCTGCTCAATTTCGGCATCGACGTGTTCCAGGCCGTCATGAACGGTGCGCTTCCGGTAAGCGAGTACGACGGCGAAGACCTCGCCTGCGTTGGCATGAACGTCATTGCGCGCCAAGTGGGTGGACACGGCCTGTCGGTGGAAGAAGAAGCCTCCCTCGTGCTGCGCGTGGTGGCCTTCGGCGAACTGGTCACGCGCGCGGGCTCCGACAGCCGCATCGCCGCGCACGTGGACGCGGTGGGCGGCGGCTACCAGGTGACGCCGGCGTTCCTGCAGGCGGCGGCCGGCGCGGACATCGTCCGGCGCGTCGACGGCGGCTTCGGCTACGACCTGGACAGTATGGCGGCGCGCCTGATGCACTGACGCCTCGCGGTGGGTCAACGTAGCGGGAAGGGGCATCGCGCTAAGACAGACCACACCGTCCACACAGTCCGCTAATCTGGGCGCATGGTGGGCACGGTCGCGGGCGGGTCATGGATTTCCTGAAGATCCTCAAGTCGTTCGAAGAGTTCGTCTACGAAGCGCTGACCTGGGTGATCCTGCTGCCCCGCACGCTGGTGCGGACCTTGCTGCATCCGGACCGTATGACGACCTACGCGGCGCATGAACTGTCGCGCACCGACGACACGCGATTCAGCGATGCGATCAGCCCGCCCCTGCTGTTGATCCTGTGCGTGCTGCTGGCGCATCTGTTCGACCTGGGTGTGCGGGCGCAGGTACCCGATACCTCCGGCTCGCTGGCGGCGGTAATCCTGGCTTCCGAAGAAACGCTGTTGCTCTATCGCACGATCACGTTCGGCGTGTGGGCGTTGGCCGGCGCCACGTATGCGCTGATCCGCGTACGCCAGCCGGTCAATCGCGAGAGCCTGCGGCAACCCTTCTACGAGCAGTGCTACCTGGTGGCGCCGTTCGCGCTGGTGCTCTCCTGCGCCATGTCGCTGCTGCTGATGCCGCAGCCATGGACGAACATCGCTTCCGCTTGCCTGACGCTCGTGATGCTGGCGTGGTTTTGGCTCGTACAGGCGGCGTGGATCCGCCGGCGCACGCGGCTGCCCTGGTGGCGCTGCCTCGGAGCGGCCGCCCTCGTGCTCTTGGTGGGCGGCACCATCAACGCCACCGTCGGGTATCTGCTCGCACATACGGCAGCAGGCGCGCTGGCCAGCGGCTGACGCCGTACCGTGGGCGTCGAGCGCGCTACTCGGCCACCAGCACCACGGCGACCGGCTTGCCCGCTCGCCTCACCACCAGCGCCACCTTGTCGCCCGGCTTGATGTCGCCCATGGTGCCGAAGAACTTCCGCGCCGAGCTGCCCACCAACGGCTTCCCGTTCAATTGCTCCAGCACGTCGCCCACCTGCAGGCCCGCCCGCTGCGCCGGTGAAGCAGGCGCGACCTGCGTCACCACCACCTGCTTGATGTCGGCATCCAGTACCTTGCGATCGAACTTCGCATCGACAGTGAAGCCGAGCTTGCCCTGGGCGGCATGGGCGGAGAACGCCAGCAGGCTGGCGAGGATGAAGGGAACAATGCGAAGAGCGTGCAGGGTCATATGCGCGCACCGAATCCACTAAGCGATCTCGAAAACATCCGCGAAATGGCTCGGCGTCCCGCCCAGCTCGGCCTGCAGATATGCATACGGCTTGATCGCGTCAAGCCAAGAAAAGTAGCTCGCTTCCGAAACGTTCCTTCGCACACTGGCTAGCACGGCCTCGCAACGACGGGGGGACAGCAAACGGAGCGGCGACGGGGTTGGGTCGTAAACGCCAGTGAAATCACCCCTCAGCACATGTGCGCCGAGCCAAACCACATTGGTTGGCGAGTCTGAATCGAGCGCGGCCAGTTCCAGAACTGTCCCTGTAAGCAACGGATGGACTGCCAGCAACCAACTGTAGAGCTGTGTGGTCCATAGCGGACAGCGGATGGTGAATGCAGAATCGAGCCAGATGTCGAGCACGCTTTCATCAAGGTATTTGGCGCAAAGAAGCATGCCGGCTGAGAAATCCCCACAGGCCACATGCCACTCGAATGATTCGCGCCGTCCGCCAGCGAACGGGTCTTCAGGCGCGGAAACCGCAAGTCGATCTCCGATCCAGCGGGACGAATCCATGAGACAGCGACCCAGCGTCTGACGCACGTCGTCCGCGAAGCCCTCATAAGGCTCTTCGATTTCACGCGGATTCACCGCAATGAATGCCGTGACGAGGTTCTGGTACACGCTGTCGAATGAACGCTCTGCATGACGAGGAATGAGCTGTGCGAGCAAGTAGCGGCACCAGTCCGTCCATTCGTCCATGGGGCCGAAACAAGCGTTTCCTGATGCGATCTCTTCCAACGGTTGGCGAAGGTCCTCGAGCGAGAGCTCCCCTAGATCTCCAAGCAAGGAATCGAACATCCGTCGTTTCTCGCCCATGAACCACGCTTCGCCCATCGGGTAAACGGGTCGGGGTAGTTGGTGGCGCATACGTTGTACACAGCCGGCGATTGGACCATCGCCTGGAATCCAGAGGTAGGGCCGCGAAACTTCCGGCTGAGAGTGGCTCTTGGGTGGGGTCATCGGGCAATTCTAGCGGCCTTGCGGAATGCAGTTCGACAGCTTCACCGCTCGCCCGAGCGGCCTCTCGAGATCGGGAGCGACACTTATTTGGCTCCCCGGCATACAGGAAACGCGGAGCATCCCCAGAACCCTTCTCCCGTGCGTCGGTTCGTCCGCCGGACCATCGCCGCTTTGCAGGTCGGGCAACTGGGGGAGCTTGATTCGACGGCGTGATCGATCACGGGTTCGACTTTCCTGGAAGGCTCGGCGCCGCCGACCTGCACCGCCCTGATCATCTCCAGCAGCGTTGCGCCATCGATCAATTCGATCGGCTTGCCCTCGACGAAGTGCGCCGCATCCGCGGTGAAGCCTCCGAGCGCCGCGATGCGCACGGCGTCCGCCTGGTGATGCGCCATCAGGCCGAACATCTCGCGCACCACGCTGACCGGCACCTTGTCGCGCCGCCACTGCTTGCACTGCACCAGCGTGCGCTTGCCATCGCGATGCAGGATCAGGTCGATGCCACCATCGGCGCCACCCAGGCCGGTTTCCTCCACCGTATAACCGCGGCGACGATACGCCTCGCCCACGAGCCGCTCGAAATCGCGCCAGCCCAGCGCGGCCAGGCTGTCCAACCCGCGGCGGGTGTCCAGCAATCGGCGCTTGCGCCGTGCATCGAAGAACGACATGCCAGCGGCGATGACGCACAGGCCGAAGAAGGCCCACGCGAGCGGCAGAAAAGGATTGGTGTTCTGAAAGGCGCTGCCCAACGCACTGTTTCGCGAAAAAAACAGCGGAATGCCGTGCGCGATGGCCAGGTAGCCCGCGACCCCGGTACAGAGCCCGACCGGCCACGGCAGCGCAGCCAGATTCTCGATGAAACCGCGACGACCACGTCCCATGTGGCTTCCCCTCTCACCCCGTAGCGGACCATAACCCGGTCCGTAGGGAGACGCACAGGCGGCGGCGCGCCGTTCGTCGGGAATCAGGGTGCGCGGACGGTGGTCGCCCGCAGCAGCGTCAGCGCCAGCTCGCCTTGCGCGAGGGCGGCGGCGTGACCTCGGTGTCGACCACGGGCA
Source organism: Pseudoxanthomonas sp. YR558 (assembly GCF_900116385.1). Taxonomy (NCBI): domain Bacteria; kingdom Pseudomonadati; phylum Pseudomonadota; class Gammaproteobacteria; order Lysobacterales; family Lysobacteraceae; genus Pseudoxanthomonas; species Pseudoxanthomonas sp. YR558. Next base: position 2,261,573 of record NZ_FPCI01000001.1, read on the forward strand.
CGAGCAGCGACAGCCGGGCCTTGGCGAACTCGCCGCTGCCGTCCACATCCAGCTTGCCCACGCTGCTGGCGGTGATCAGCGCGGTATCGAGGAAGACCTCCGCACCTTCGGCCAACGGATGGCGCGCACTGCACAGCTTGGACGGTACCTGCAGCACGCTGATCCCATCGCGCTGCCATTTCGTCTCCGGCGCCAAGCGCCGCACGATGGAGCCATCCACCCAGACATCCACCGAATCCGATTTTACCGATCGGCATTTGCCGATCCCGACATCAAACGTCATGCGCCCTCCTTCGAGGCGATATGCGTGAGCGTGAAGAGGTAGCCACGCGCTTCCAGCAATGCGCGCATGCGTCGTTCCGCCGGCACGCGATGGAACTGGCGGCCGGCCCACAAACCAAAGCACGGGCGACCGGTGTTCTGGCCCTGGCCGGTCGGGCGCCGCGACACCGCGATATCCAGCGACTCACAGGCCGTGGCCCACATCACCCGCAAGTCGTCGGGCCCGATGGACTGTTGGGATCCCAGATGCAGCAGGAAGACCTGGACGTGCTGGTTCGCCACACACACCTCCTCGGCACGCGGGACCGCGTGGGTCAGGCCGAGAGGGAGGGATGTCAGCCGGCGAAGCGCGGCGGAGGGTACTGCCAGTCAGCAGGAACAGGTATACGCCGTTGGGGGGGTTATCGCAAACAACCAGGCGTACCGACGATATGCACGGGCGATGCTCGCAGCGTGGAAGCGTGTTCAGCGCGCGCCCAACCGCCACCCCAGCCCCGACCACCGGCCCGCGTGCCGAGCCAGCGCGTCGCGGATCACCGCGTCGCTGCCGGCGACATGCAGCGCATGGCGTGCGCGGGTGATGCCGGTGTAGACCAGCTCGCGCGACAACACGCGGTTGCTGCGCGCGGGCAACACCAGCCACACCGTGTCGAATTCGGAGCCTTGCGCTTTGTGCACCGTCATCGCGAAAGCGGACTCGTGCGCGGGCAACGCCGCCGGATGGAACGCACGCGGACTGGCGGGATCCTCACCGGGGAACCACGCCACCAGCGTGCCGGCCGCATCGCGCAGGCAAACGCCGATGTCGCCGTTGAACAAGCGGTGCCGGTAGCTGTTCTCGGTGACGATCAGCAACTGGCCATGGAAATGGCCTTGCGCCGCGCGCACCGATCCATTGCCATCGGCAAGCAACCGTTCGATGCGCGCATTGAGCGTGCGCGCGCCTTGGGGCCCTTCGCGTACCGCCGTCAGCAGGCGCAGGTGCGTGGACCGCGCCAACGCCTCGGCGGGCGTGGGGGCGTGGCCCAGCGCGTGGAAATGGGCGAGCAACGCGTCGCGATGCACGTCCAGGGGATCGACCAGGTCTTCGTGGAAGTGCACGTTGGACAGCGTGCCGGCACGCAGCTGCGACAGCGCGGCATCGGCATCGCCTTCGCGCACGGCGGCCGCCAGCGGCGCGAGGTCCAGCGTCTCGCTCTGGCGCCAGCCGCGCTGCAGGTGTACGCGGATACCGGGGAACCGTGTTCTTTCGTCGTCCTGCGCATCGGTGGACGCATCCGTCTCGCCGAGCAACGACCGGAGGGCCTCGGCATCGTCGTGCGCGATGGCATCGCCGTCACCGGCGGCGCCGAGGATGGCGGCCAGCACATCGCCGGCTTCCACCGACGGCAACTGGTCGGGATCGCCCAGCAGCACCAGTCGCGTGCCGCTGGCGACCGCGTCGACCAGCTTGGCCATCAGCGGCAGGTCGATCATCGACGCTTCGTCGACGACGACCACCTCGTAGGGCAGCGGATTATCGTGGCCGTGGCGGAAGCGCGGCGAATCCGGGATCGTCCCGAGCAAGCGGTGCAGCGTGGTGCCGGTGGCAGGCAGCGCGGCGAGCAGATCGGCATCGATGCCGTCCATGGCCAGCGCCTTCACCGCATGGCGCACGCTCTCGGCCATGCGCTCGGCGGCCCGCCCGGTGGGCGCGGCCAGCGCGATACGCGGCGGTGCGCCGCCTGCGTGCCTTGCCTGCGCGGCCAGCAACACCAGCAGGCGCGCCGTGGTGGTGGTCTTGCCGGTGCCGGGACCGCCCGTGACCAGCAACAGGGCGTGGCGCAACGCGAGCGCGGCGGCGCGCGCCTGGCGGTCGTCGTGCGTGGCCTGTGGGAACAGGTTTGCGAACAGCGGCGCGAGCGACGCGATGGCGGTCTCAGATACCGGCTGCGCGGCGATGCGCTGCAAGCCCAACGCCAGCGCGCGTTCGTACTCGCGGTAGCGGCGCAGGTAGAGCAGGCCGCCTTCCAGCACCAGCGGCGCGCTGCCGATCGCAGGCGAAGCGGGTTCGCGTGGCGTGGCGACCCAGCGCGATGCTGCGAGTTGCTGCGTCCAGGCCTCGGCATCGGGCCAGGCGATCTCCGCATCGACCAGCGCCGCGGCGGCATCGAGGCGCACGCCGGCATGGCCCTTGGCGACCGCCAGCGACGCCAGCGCGGCGGCGGCGAGCACGGCATCGGGCGTATCGCGATCCAACCGACGCAGGCTCTGCGCAAGGGCGTGGTCGAGCGTGCGCAGGTGGCCGCCCTTGTACAGCGCGTCGAGCAGGCTCATGCAACGGCCTCCGTCGCATGGCCGGCGAACAGCGCATCCAGCGCGTGCACCAGGTCGGGCGCGAAGCGCTGCGCGTGAACGCCAGGCGAGCGTGGCTGGGTGAGGTCCAGCCCGCGGCAGAACAGGTAGCGGATGCCGCCGAAGTCGCGCGCGTAGTCGTACGCATCGCCAAGGCGGAAACGCAACCAGCGATGCAGCGCCAGCGTGTAGATCAACGCCTGCAGGTCGTACTCGCTGTGCGCCATCGCCTGCTGCATCGACGCCGCGTCGTAGGCCGGCAGTTGGTTCGATTTGTAGTCGAGCACGTACCACCGGCCGTCATGGCCATAGGTCAGATCGATCAGGCCCGTCATCAATCCTTCCAGCCGGGCGCGCGTGCCGAAGGCGTTGCGATGGGGCAGCAGGCCATGGCGATGCAGCAAGGCCAGCAATGCCGGCACGCCGGTGGGCTGCATGGCGAAGTGGAATTCGATCTCGGCGCGACGCGCGTCCGTCGGCAGGTCGGCCAGGCGCGTGCCTTCCGGTAGTGTGGTGCACAAAGTCTGCCCCACCAGCGGCACCAGCACCGCGAGGCCGTCGTCGATGTCGGCTTCGGCATAACCGCCTTCGCGCATCGCGTCGACGATGACATCGGCCTGATACACGGGCGCGGCATCGCCCGGCCGCCAGTCGCGCCAGGCGGCGAAATCGGCGTGCTCCAGCGCGGCATGCATCACCACGCCGAAGCGGCTGCCGGCGAAGCGGGGATCGGCGAGGGCGACGGGCGCGGCGATCGCGTCGGGCACTCCATCGACGTCGGACGCGGGGGTTTCGTCCTCGCCACCGGGATCGGCCTGGGTTGTTGCAGCCAGCGGATCGGCGCCTTCGGCGTGCGCGAGCTGGGTGAAGCTGTAGACCCACCAGTCGGCGGCGACGCGATGCGCGCTGGTGCGCGCCAGCGCGATGGCGGCGTCGTGCTCGGCCGGCAGGCGGGCCGGCGGCGGTTCCGGCGGGCCTTCGATGATGCGCAGCTCATCGCGCATGCCGAGCGCAGCGATATCGGCCAGCAGCGGCGCGAGACGGCTCTTCTCCCTGTCGGTCACGTCGCCGGCGGCGATCCACAGCGCATGCTCCGCGCGGGTCAGCCCGACGTAGAGCAGCCGCGCATCTTCCGCCTGCCCGTCCTGCTTCACGGCGAGGCCGGCGGCCTGCCATGCGGGATCGTCCTTGTCGACGCGCCATTGGAGGACACGACGCGTACCGTCGTGCACGGTGCGATGGCGGCCGCTGTCGGGTCGGCTCGTGCCCAGGCCCGCGAAAGGCAAGTAGACCAGCGGATATTCCAGACCCTTGCTCTTGTGCAGGGTGACGATCTGCACGCGACGCGCATCCGACTCCAAACGCAGCAGCTGTGCTTCGTCGTTGGGGTCCGCATTGGCGATGCGCGCCTGCAGCCAGTCCAGCAGACCATGCAGCCCCAGCGTGCGGGCGGAGGCTTCCTGCAGGTGCTCGCCCAGCTGCAGGTAGTTGGTGAGCCGGCGTTCGCCATCGAGCAAGCCGAGCAGGCGACCGGCTTCCGCCGCGCACAGCTCGGATACCAGCGCGAACGGACCGCTGCGCTGCCAACGCTCGCGCCAGTGCAGCAGGCGCGCCTGGTGATGGCGCTGCGCGTCGCCATCGGCGTCCAGCGCATCCAGCGTGGCGGCGTCCTCGCCCAGCAGCACGGTGGCGAGCGCGGCCCGCAGGCGACCGGCGTCGGCCAGATGCAGCAAGGCGAGCAGCAGCGTGCGCAGGTCGGCGGCTTCGCGGCTTTCGAACAGGCTCTGCTTGCCCGCGGCGACCGCCGGCACGCCCGCACGCGCGAGGGTCTGCTGCATGCGGGTCGCGTCCTTGTGGTTGCGCACCAGCACGGCGATGTCGCCCGGCTGTACGCGGCGGCCGTCGATCGTCGCGCGGCCGTCGCGTGCGTCCGACAGCAGGCGATGGATGTCGGCGACGCAGGCGGCGGTGGCGGCATCGCGCGAGGCCTCCGCGTCGAAGGGCTTGCCTTCCTCGTTGCGCAGCAGGCGCAGGGTGAGCGCCGGTGCGGGAACGCCATCGCGCAGATAGTCCGCGTCGTTGCGCTTGTCGCCGGGAAACACCGGCTCGAACCGAATGCCGGGATGCGCAAAGGCATCGCGGCCGACGGCATCGGCGCCGTCGTACAGCGCCTGCACCGCGCGCAACACGGCGGGTCGCGAACGGAAGTTATGCGTCAGTGGATCCGCGTGCGCGGTGCCCGGATGGTGCTTGGCCGCCAGGTAGGTGGCGACATCGCCGCCGCGGAAACCGTAGATGGCCTGTTTGGGATCGCCGATCAGGAACAGCGCCGGCGCTTCTCCCAGCGCACGCACCTCCTCGGAGTCGCCGAACACGCTGGCGAAGATCTGCCACTGGCGTTCGTCGGTGTCCTGGAACTCATCCACCAGCGCGATGCGGTACTGGGCGCGCAGGCTTGCCACCAGCGCGCGCCGGTTCGGGCCTGCCAGCGCGTCGGCGACGTGGTCGATCAGATCGTCGTAGGTCTGCACGCGTCGCGTGCGCTTTAGCGTTTCGAGGCGACGGCGGGCGTCGTCGCGGAGGCGGTGCAGCAAGACCACGCGCAGCCGCTGCTGCAGCTGTTGCCAGGCATCGTCCGCCTCACACCAGTCGCGCAATGCGTCGAACAGGGGCGACTGCGGGACGCGCGCCGCATCGCCGTCCTTGCAGAAGCCGACCAGCGCCTCGGGGAGCAGCTTCTGCACGTGCGTCTTGTCGGTACGCGGCCACTGCGCCAACGCGCTGCCGGCCTGCAGTTCCACGAAGGCCTTGTCGAAGCTCGGCCGTTTCGCACGACGGCCATCGAACACCTTGCCGTCGAACGCGGCAGCGATGGCGGCACGTGCGTCGGCTTCGTACAAACCGATAGCCTCGACCAAGTGAGCGGCGCGGCCCGCGCGCGTGGCGTCCACGGCGACCTGGCGTTCGCTGGCGTCATCGACAGGCGCGGCCGGCAGCAACGGCAGCGGGCCGCACAGCGCAGGCAGGTCGGCGGCGAGCGCATCGGGGCCGCTCCACAACCCTGTCAGTGCGTCGACCGTTTCGGTATCGGCCGCATAGGCGCGCCAGATGTCGGCAGCAAGCTCTTCGTACAGCGCGCGCGCGTTGCCCAGCAGCTCACCGGCCTGCAGGCCTTGCCCGGTGTCCAGCGCATGCTCGCGCAGCACCCGCGCGCAGAAACCGTGGATGGTGAAGATCGCGGCGAGGTCGGTTTCCTCGGCGGCGGTGCGCAGGCGTCGTGCGAGCTGCACCGGCGACTCCTCGCCGCGCGCGAGATGGCGGGCCAGGATGGCGCGCGTGAGTGCGGCCTCGTGGGCCTCGTCAGCGGATGATGGCGTGCCGACAAGATCGGCCGCCAGCGCGAGACGTTCGCGGATGCGCTTGCGCAGTTCCTGCGTTGCGGCTTCCGTGTAGGTCACCGCGAGCACGTCGCCCATGCGCAGGCGGCGCTCGACGATCAGGCGCGTGAACAGCGTGGCCAGCGTGTAGGTCTTGCCGGTACCGGCGCTGGCCTCGATCAGCTGTACGCCGTCGAGCGGGCGATCGAGATACGGTTCGCGGGCAGGATCGAAGCCGCTCATGCCGCGCCCTCCCCACCATCGGTGCGTCCGCTGCGCAGCGCGGCGTAGATCCGCAGGCTGGTATCGACGAACGCGGCCATGCCTTCCGCATCGGCCAGCGGATCACGGCCGCGGAAGGCGAGCTGGAGGGCCTCGCCGGTGCTCTCGCCCCAGCTGTAATCGCCGGGATACCACTTGGTGCGCGCGGCGCTCTCGCGTTTGGCGGGATCGGCGGCATGGATCTCCCAACCGGTATGCGGCGCGAACAGCAGAGGCGCGCGCAGGCCTTCGCGACGCAGCGACAGCAGCAGGCGCAGTGCATCGCGCGCCTGGCCGGCGTCGATACCCGGGGTGATGTGCGGACCGATGCCGGCCTCGCCCGCATCGTGGAATTCCACCCGCGACACGCGCAGGCCGCAGGCATTGGCCAGCAACCAGTCCAGGCCGTGGCGGATCGCAGCCGGACCGTTCAATGCGCCGATGTGCACGCGCGCCAGGCCATGCACGTAGAGATCCTCGATACGGCCCTGCAGCCGCACGCCGTCGATCTCCACCTCCAGCCGCGGCACACCGCCTTGCGGTCCCACCAGGCCACGGTGATCGACCTGCTCGCGCCACTGCGCTTGCGCGCGGACGTGGCGTTCGGCTTCGTCGAGCAACAACAGGAAACGGCGCGCCTCCGCATCAGGCCCGAGAGGACGGCCGCGCCACTGCGTGGCCGTCTCCTCGCGCATCCACGGGAACAAGCGTTGCTCCACCAAGCGCGCGAGCAGGCCGTCATCCGGCTCACCCTTGCGCACGGCGGCCAGCACGGCTTGCCCATCGGGATCCTGCAACGCGTCGTGCAGCCAGTGGCGGCGATCGTGGCCGACCCAGTCGGCGAAGGCGCGCGCATACGGCTCCACTTCGGCGAAGACACGCTCGGCGGCCTGTTCGCCCAGTGGACCGGTGGGCACCTGACCACGCGCACGCAGCCGCGCATAGAGCGCCGACGGGCCATGCGCGTCCGGCGCGCGTGCGCGCTCGAGCTGCCATTCGAACACGTCGCGCACCACGCGCGATCGGTCACTGCCGTGCGTAGGCGCGACCAGGGGTTCGGTGTCCTCGGTGTCTTCGAGCGCATCGGGCAAGCGGATGCCGAGCCGCTGCGCAAGGAACTGGCCGGCAGGATCCAGCAGGAAGCGGCGCAGCGCCTCCAGCGGCAGCACGCCGCTCTCTTCGTCGAGAGGTGGCAGCGGCGATTCGGCCCACGGCGGCAGCGCGCGGCGCGCACCTCCCAGACGACCCGCGGCGTCGCGCCACGTACTCCGGTAGCTGAAGTGGCGCGGTTCGTCTTCGCTGCCGAACGCCGCCGGCGCGAACGGTTGCAGCGTGTGGCGCACGATCAACGCGTCCTTCGCGTCCGCATCGCCGTGATAGCGCGCCGCCACGTCGACCAGTTCGCTGATCAGCACCGAGGGCTCGCGTGGGCTGCCATCGCGCGGATCGGCGCCGAGGTAGCTGACGTAGAACACGTCCTGTGCGGCGGCGAACAGCTGCAGGAACAGGAAACGGTCGTCCTCGCGGGTCGAACGGTCTCCTGGCAGGCGCCGGCCCGCATGCAGTTCGGCGGTGAGCTTGTTGAGCCCGGCAGCGGGATCGCGACGCGGGAAGTCGCCATCGTTCATGCCCAGCAGGCAGATCGCACGGAACGGCAGCAGGCGCATCGGCACCATGCGGCCGACGCTGATGCCGCCGGTCAGCAGCGGGGCACGGGTGTCGGCTTGCGACAGCAGGTCGGCGAAATGCGCGCGCACGACGTCCGGCGGTACGGTACCGCCGTACCCCGCAGCTTCCGCATCGCGGGCGAAACGATCGACCAGGGTGCGCAGGCGATCGAGCGCGCGTTGCGAACGGGGTGCGGAAGGCCGTTCCGGCAGCAGCGCGTCGAACAGGTGCAGCAGGCGTTCTCGCCATTGCACCGGCGTCTGCGCCTCGCCCAGCACGCGGCGCTGGCGGGCGAGTTCGCGCAGCAGGCGCACCAGCGTGTCGAGCGCGTCGAGCGCGCCGCCTTCCAGTTCCGGCCACGGCGCGACGCCGGCGATGTCGTCGTCGCTGCCGCTCGCATGGCCGAGCAGCAGCCGGTCCAGGGCGAACTGCCAGGTGTAGGCATCGTCGGCGGGCGCATCGGATGCGGCACGGTGGGTCGCGTCCAGGCCCCAGCGCGCGCCGGCCTCGCGCAGCCAGCCGTGCAAGCGATCGATGGCATCGGTATCGAGTCCGGACGCTTCGGCGATCGGCGCGCTCGACAGCAGGTCGAGCACCTCGTCCAGACCGAAGCGCGACACGGGCAAATCGAGCAGGCGCAGGAACACCTCCGCCAACGGCTCGCTCGCCAGCGGACTGGTGTCGGCCAGCGCCCAGGGCAGCGCGCCGTCATGGCCGCTGCCGCCGAACACCGCGTCGAGGTAGGGCACGTAGGGGTCGATGTCCGGCGCCAGCACCGCGATCTCGCGCGGATGCAGCGGCGGATCGAAGCGCCGGCCTTCGGGCGATGCGGGATCGAGCAGCGCGCGCAACTGGTCGTGCAGCACCTGCAGTTCGCGCAGACGCGTGTGGCAGGCGTGGACCTGCAGGCTGGCATCGGTACGGTCGAGCATGGCACGCGGCGGCGGCACGGCCGGTGCGCGCCGGTGGAAGAGATCCGACTGCAACCGACGCAGCAGCGTGTCGGCGCCGTCGCCAGCGAGCGGATCGGCGTAGACGTCGATCTCGGCGCGCGGATGCACCACTTCGTAATCGCCGAGCAGTGCCATGAAATCGCGGCCGGCCACGCCCCAGGCCTGCAGCAGCGGGTTTTCCTGCACGTCGTCGGCGAAAAGATCGCTGGCCCCGTCGCGTCGGCGCTCACGCAGCGTCTGCAGATCGCCCCAGTAGCCGCGCGCCGGCGTGGGCAGATAGAAATGCAGCGTGCCCACGCGCGCCTGGGTGGCGAGCACGCGCAGCACGTCGGGTGAGATGTTGAGGGTGGCGAAGACGAGCAGTCGTTTCGGCAGGCCTTGCGGCAATGGCCCATCCGCGCGGCCGAAACGCGCGAGGTAGTCGTGGATGCGGCGCGCGCGGTAGTCGTGCCCGCTGGCGACCGCGCGCCATAGCCGCGCCTGCGCGTCGTCCTGGTCGGCGCCCGCTTCCCACCGGAGCAGCCAGTCGCGGCGCCACGCCTGGTATTTCTCGTACACACCCGCCAGTTCGCCCGCCAGCGACCAGGGCTTCAACGGGTCGCCGTCGTCCAGCCAGGCGTCCAGCGGGGCCAGTGCGGGCGCCGTGCGCAGCGCCGGATCGTTGAGCGCGCCATAGAGGCGCCACTGCAACGCGGCCATGTCGAGGTCGTCGGTGCTCGGTCCGAGATTGGCGTCCAGCGCACGGGCGACGAACTCGCCGGGGGTCAGGAATTCTAGGTTGGCGGCGACGCCGTACTTCGCCGCGAGCGTGGCCTGCAGCCAGCGGCGCATGGCGACCTGGGGGATCAGCACCACGTCCGGCGCCAATGGCGACTGGCCGGGCACCGGCGTGCGCAGCTCCTCGGCCAGCAACGCCGCCAGCAGCTCCAGCACGTTGGAGGGATACAGGCGGAAGTCGGGCGTGGCGTCGGTCGTCATCGTCGCCGTCATTGTGCCGGATGGCGGTCGCAGCACCGGAGACGCCGGCGCTTTGGGCCACAGCATCCCGCACGGCCGTGCGCGCGGCGGCGACACGGATGCCACAATAATCAAACTGCGCGGTACGGTTTATGTTCAGCCGCTTGCCGCGAAGCTACGCCGTTGTTTTTCCGTTAACCCGCCTGTGGTCCGCCGACGACGCCCATGACGCCTGCCGACGCTCCTGCCGTGCACCTGTCCGACCTCCGCCTTGATCGCGGCGGCCGCACCATCCTGCGTGGCATCGACCTGACCGTCCCGCGCGGCAGCATTGCGGCCGTGCTCGGCCCGTCCGGCAGCGGCAAGTCGACCATGCTCGCCGCGCTGACCGGCGAGTTGCCGCCTGCGGCGGGCTCGGTGGAAGTGTTTGGCCAACCCGTGCCGCATCGCAGCCGTGCGCTGCTGGAGATGCGCAAGGGCGTGGGTGTGCTGCTGCAGGGCAATGGCCTGCTGACCGACCTCACCGTGGCCGAGAACGTGGCGCTGCCGCTGCGCACGCATACCAAGTTGCCCGACGCGCTGATCCGCCGGCTGGTGGACTTCAAGTTGAATGCGGTCGGCCTGCGCGCCGCCGCAGACGCCTACCCGCGCGAACTGTCGGGCGGCATGGCGCGCCGCGTGGCGCTGGCCCGTGCGCTGGCGCTGGACCCGCCGCTGATGATCTACGACGAGCCGCTGACCGGGCTGGACCCGATCGCCTCGGGCGTGATCATGAGCCTGATCCAGCGCCTCAACGACACCCTCGGGCTGACCAGCATCATCGTGACCCACCACGTGCACGAAACCCTGCCCATCGCCGACCAGGCGGTGGTGATCGCCAATGGCGGACTGGTGTTCTCGGGCACGCCGTCCGAGCTGGAAGCCACGTCGGACCCGCTGGTGAAGCAGTTCCTGCGCGGCGAGCCGGACGGCCCGATCGCGTTCGATACGGTCAAGCGCGGGGAGGCCGCCTGATGCCCTTCGTCGCCGCCACCCGGTCGCTGGGCCGCGCCGGCCTGTTCTCGCTCTCGGTGTTCCGAGCTTCGGCGCCGACCCGCGACTTCTTCGCCGAACTGACCCGCGAGATCTACAAGATCGGCGGCCGCTCGCTGCCGATCATCGCCGTGGGCGGTGCGTTCGTGGGCCTGGTGCTGACCCTGCAGGGCTACCGCACGCTGACCACGTTCGGCGCCAGCGACGCGCTGTCCACCCTGCTGGGCCTGTCGCTCTATCGGGAACTGGGGCCGGTGCTGACCGCGCTGCTGTTCATCGGCCGCGCCGGCAGCTCCATCGCCGCCGAACTGGGCCTGATGCGCGCCACCGACCAGATCAAGGCGCTGGAGCTGATGGCCATCGACCCGGTGGCGAAGGCCGTGGCGCCGCGCTTCTGGGCAGCCGTGCTGACGGTGCCGCTGCTGACCGGCTTCTTCTGCTCGCTGGCGATCAGCGCCAGCTACTTCGAAGCCGTGCATGTGCTCGGCCTCGACAATGGGACCTTCTGGTCCGCGCTGCAGAACAGCGTGGACTTCTGGGACGACTTCGGCGTGGCACTGCTGAAGTCGGCCGTCTTCGGCGGTACCAGCGCCCTGGTCGCGGCCTACGTGGGCTTCCACGCCGAGCCGACCATCGAGGGCACCTCGGTGGCGACCACCCGCGCGGTGGTGAACGCCTCGCTGCTGGTGCTGATGTTCAATTTCGTCATGTCTGCATTGCTGTTCAGGAGCTGACCCCATGTCCGTCCGTGGACCCCGCCTCGAATTCGCCGTCGGCGCCTTCCTCCTGCTGGCCCTGGCCTCGCTGCTGGTGCTGGCACTGGCTTCCACCAACAAGCGCTTCGGCGTGGGCGGCGGCAGCTACGAGCTGACCGCGCGCTTCACCAACCTGGGCCAGCTGCGCAAGCAGGCGCCGGTGAAGATCGGTGGTGTCGTCATCGGACAGGTGGCCGACATTCAGCTGGACCCGGTCAAGTTCGACTCCATCGTCACCCTGTCCATCGACAGCCAGTACAAGGACCTGCCGGCCGACACCGCCGCGGGCATCTTCACCAGCGGCCTGCTGGGCGAGAACTACATCGGCCTCTCCCCGGGCGGCGACCCGGAGGTGCTGAAGCCCGGCGAGGAAATCGCCTTCACCCAGCCGGCGGTGGACCTGCTCCAGCTGGCCGGCAAGTACATGTTCAGCGGCGGCGCCAACAATGCCGGCGCAGGCTCCGGGGAAACCCCGGCCAGCGGCGAGACCGCGCCCCCCGTTACGGAAGAACCCACGCCATGAAGACCCTGATCAAGCATTCCTTCCTCTCCGTCGCCCTGTCGGCGGCCCTGCTGGCCTCCGCGCCGGTCGCCGTGTTCGCGCAGGCCGCGGCCCCCGCCGCCGCCGCGAAGCCGAACAGCGCCAGCCAGGTGGTGCTGACCAGCAGCACGCGCATCCTGTCCACGCTCGACCAGCGCCGCGCGGAGTTCAAATCCAACCCGGCCGCGTTGCGCCAGTACGTCACCAGCGAGTTCAACACCCTGTTCGACGGCGACTACGCCGCCCGCCTGGTGCTGGGCGTGCATGGCCGCGGCGCCTCCGATGCCGACGTGAAGCTGTTCGGCCAGGCCCTGACCGAGCGCCTGCTGTCGGCCTACGGTGCGCGCCTGGCCGACTTCAATGCGCGCCTGAAGGTGCGGGTGAAGTCCGAGTCGCCCCTGCCGGGTGGCCGCGGCGTCAAGGTCGAGACCGAGTTCCTGCAGCCCGACCAGACGGTCACGCCGATCACGTTCTACGCGCGCAACGTCGGTGGCCAGTGGAAGGTGTTCGACGTGCTGCCGGAAGGCGTCTCGTTCGTGCAGACCTTCAAGACCCAGTTCGACACCCCGCTGCGCCAGAAGTCCATCGCGCAGGTTGCTGCGGACCTCAAGTCCGGCAAACTGCAGGTCAACGGCAGTGCCAGCGGCAAGTGACGCCAGCGTCAGGCGGGACGGCGACGCGCTCGTGTTCACGGGCGCGCTGGACCGTGCCGCCGCCGCCGCGCTGTGGGCGCAGGCCTCGGCGCAGCTGGCCGGTGCGCAACGCTTCGTCCTGACGAACGTCACTACCGTGGACAGCGCCGGGCTGGCACTGTTGGCGGAACTGGCCGCTCGCGTGCGCGCCACCGGCGCCTCACCCCGCTTCGAAGGCCAGCCCGCTGGCCTGGCCGACCTGCAGGCCGCGTACCGTCTGACGCCGGAACTGGATTTCCCAGCGTAACCCCACCCCCCGCAGTTTTTCCAGGAATCAGGATGAATCTGTTCCGCCTCAGCACCGTGGTCCTGCTGGCCGCACTCGCGACAGCGTGCGCCTCGGCGCCGAAGTCCGCGGCGAACGCACCGGCCGAACCCGTGGTGGTCGACGGCAGCGCTACCGTTGGTGCTTCCACCGCTCCTGCATTGCCCGCCGAACCGCCGATCGACCCGGCGACGGCTGGCGCGGCCCCGACCGTCGCGGATGCGACCGCCGGCGATGGCGCCGAAGACGATTTCGCCGCGATCTACGGCCAGGGCGCATACGACCCGGTCGCCGATCCCACCTTGCCCGCCCCGGCGCAATCGCCCGTGGCTTACGACCCGTGGGAGAAGTTCAACCGCAAGGTGCACGCGTTCAACAACGCGGTGGACCGCGCGGTCGCCCGCCCGCTGGCGCGCGCCTATACCGCCGCCGTGCCGCGGCCGATGCGCCTGGGCGTGAGCAACTTCTTCGACAACCTGCGCCAGCCGCTGACGATGGTGAACCAGCTGCTGCAAGGCCGTCCGCGCGACGCCACCCAGACGTTCGGCCGCTTCGTGGTGAATTCCACGCTGGGCATCGGCGGCCTGTTCGACCCCGCGAGCGACCTGAAGATGAAGCGCCGCAGCGAGGACTTCGGCCAGACGCTCGGCACCTGGGGCTGGAAGCGCTCGCGCTACGTGGAGCTGCCGTTCTTCGGTCCGCGCACGGTCCGCGACGTGCTCGGCCTGGCCGGCGACATGCCGCTCAGTCCGGTGCGGCAGATCGAGGACGACAAGACCCGCATCTTCCTGCAGGGCCTGAACCTGGTGGACACGCGCGCACAGCTGCTGTCGCTGGACAGCCTGCGCGAAGGCGCGGTGGACGACTACGCCCTGGTCCGCGATTCGTGGCTGCAGCGCCGCAACTACCAGATCGAGAGCCACCGCACCCCGCAGCAGCCGACCGAGGACGAACTACCGGAATACCTGCAGGACGAGAACACCCCGACGGTGCCGGTGGATGCGATGCCGATGCCGGAGATCAGCGGCGGCGGCTGAGGATTACGTCCCGGTCCTGACAACGAAACGGCGCCCCAGGGCGCCGTTTTCGTTTCCTGCGGAAGCGAGCTCACTCCGCTTCGTCGCCGCCGCCGAGCAGCTTCGTGGGTTCGCCGTTGCTGGGCAGCGATTCGACCTCGCGAAGGCTGCGCTCGATGGCGCGCGTGCGCACGCCGGTCTGGTCGATCTGCTTGCTGGCCTGGTCGAGCTTGGTCTTCACCGAATCCATCACGTCGCCGAACTTGCCGAACTCGCGCTTGGCGTTCGCCAGGATGTTCCAGACCTCCGCGGACCGCTTCTCGATCGCCACCGTGCGGAATCCGACCTGCAGGCTGGTCAGCAGTGCCAGCAGGGTGGTCGGCCCGGCGATGGTGATGCGCTGGTCCCGCTGGATCGCTTCGAACAACCCGGGCCGGCGGAGCACTTCGGCGTACAAGCCCTCGGTGGGCAGGAACATGATCGCGAATTCGGTGGTGTGCGGCACCGCGATGTACTTGCGGATCTCCTGCGCCTGTTTGCGCACCGCGCGCTCCAGCGCATCGCCCGCCTGCTTGACCGCGTCGGCGTCCGCACGCTCCTGCGCATCGAGCAGGCGTTCGTAGTCCTCACGCGGGAACTTGGCGTCGATCGGCAGCCATACCACCGAATCGCTGGAGGAGCCGGGGAACCGCACCGCGAACTCCACACGCTCGCCACTGCCCGGCACCGTGGCCACGTTGCCGGCGTACTGGTCGGGCGCGAACACCTGCTCCAGCAAGCCTGCCAACTGCACTTCGCCGAACACACCGCGGCTCTTCACGTTGGTCAGCACGCGCTGCAATCCGCCGACATCGGCGGCCAGCTTGTTCATGTCGCCCAGGCCCTGGTGCACCTGCGCGAGCATGCGTGTGACGTTGCCGAAGCTCTCGGTCAGGCGGGTTTCCAGCGTCGCGTGCAGCTTCTCGTCGACCGTCGCGCGCATCTGTTCGAGCTTCTGCGCATTGTCGGCCTGCAGTTCCTTCAGCCGGCCTTCCAGCGTCGCGCGCATCTCGCCGATGCGCTGCTCATTGCGCTGGGTGAGCTCGTTGAGCCGCAGGCCTAGCGCGTCGGCGAAGCGCTGCTGCGATTCGGCCGACTCGGTCCGACCCTTGCGCGCATCCTCGGTCAGCGTGTCGCGCAGCACGTCCAGGCGCTGGTCGGTGCGCGTGCTGAGATCGCCCAGGTTGCGCGCGAAGCCGTCGATGCGGGCGTCCTGCGCGCGCGACAGGCCTTCCAGTTGCTCGCGCAGCTCGCCCCGGCCCTCGCGCTGTTCGTCGCGCAGCGCGCGTTCCAGCAGGTCGCCGATGCGGGCCTCGGGACGGCGCAGCACCAGCACCGCGAGCAGGACGACGGCCACGGCGACGAGCACCAGCAGGAGGATGAGCAGGGTCTGGGAATCCATGCAGACAGTGTAGCCGCTGGCGTCTCAGCGCCTGAGCCGGGCCACAGCGCGAACCGCCTCGCACGGGAAGCGCGCGCCGCGTCACGGGATGCGGATAGGTGGCTTGACCCCCTGCAGGGGCCGGCGCACAGTCGCGGCGCACCGACCGCTTGGGGAAAGCCGGCTTGCTGCAACGTCTTCGCACACTGATGGGCGCCGCGCCCGACCCGGTGCCTGCCCTCGCCGCGGCACGCGCGGCCGCCCTGCAGGCGGCGCTCGGCGAACCCGAGCGCATCGACCGCGACGTCGACCGCCGGCACCGGGTCGACGTGCACGTGTACGCGCGCAACTTCGTCGAGGCCTGCGTGGACGGCGACGACGAAGGCTATGTGCTGGTCACCAGCGGCATGAGCGACCGGCTGATGCCGATGCCCGACGGCTACGACGGCGACGAATCTGCTGCGCGCGAACTATTCTGGTACGTGCGCGCGCCGCATCCGGCCTTCATCGAGCAGCTGCGCTGGCTGGCCAAGCTGCCGTTCGCCGAAGACAGCTGGCTGGGCTACGGCCATACCGTGCCGCTGCCGGAACCGCCGCTGGCGGCCTCACCGTTCTCGACCTTCCTGCTGCTGCCGCCGGTGGTGGCCACCGACCGCCACCTGTTCGACAACCTGCACCTGCACGGCCAGGGTGTGGAGCCGCTGGTGGTCCACCTGGTGTCGGATGCGGAGTATGACCTCGTCCGCTCTGACGAAGGGCTGGATGTATTCCTCGACCTGCTGGACGTGCACCGCTACCCGCTGGTGTTCGATCCGGCGCGGCCTTCGTATCTCTGAACCGGCCGACGCGGCGGCCGCGTGGTGCGCCGCCGATTGCCAGCCACGCCGCGCGCGCATAGGCTGCTGGCGGCCCCGGGGCGGGGATGCACCCGCGGGTCATGCCCCCTCACCTTTCCATGCCGGCTCTCCGTCGGCATACCGCCCCATTGACGCATTCGAGGAGTTTCCATGACCTGGCTACGGCGCAAATCCATCGACCGGATCACCGAGCACGAAGAAGGCCGGCGACTGGTCCCTACGCTGAGCTGGCCGCACCTGGTGGCGCTGGGCATCGGCGCGATCGTCGGCACCGGCATCTACACGTTGATCGGCGTGGGCGCCGAGAAAGCCGGCCCCGCGGTGCTGATCTCCTTCGTCGTTGCCGGCGTGGTGTGCGCCTGCGCGGCGTTGGCCTATGCCGAACTGTCGACGATGATGCCGGCCGCCGGCAGCGCGTATACCTACAGCTACGGCGTGCTGGGTGAAGCGATCGCGTGGATCGTCGGCTGGAGCCTGATTCTCGAATACTCGCTGGTGGTCAGCACGGTGGCGGTCGGCTGGTCGGGCTACTTTGTCGGCTTCCTCGAATGGGTGCAGCAGACGTTCGGCTGGAGCGTCACCTTGCCCGCCGCGCTATCCGCCGGTCCGCATGCCGGCGGCATCATCAACCTGCCCGCCATCGTCATCACGTTCCTCGTCGCGGGCATGCTGATCGCCGGCACACGCGAAAGCGCCACGCTCAACGCGATCCTGGTGGTGTTCAAGCTGATCGCGCTGGGGGTGTTCATCGCGGTCGCACTGCCAGCGTTCAATGCGGACAACCTGCAGCCGTTCATGCCGTACGGCTTCCCGAAGTCGATCGGGCCCGACGGTGTCGAGCGGGGTGTGATGGCGGCGGCAGCGATCATCTTCTTCGCCTTCTACGGATTCGATGCGATTTCCACCGCGGCCGAGGAGACCAAGAATCCCGGTCGCGACCTGTCGATCGGCATCGTCGGCTCGATGGTCGGCTGCACGCTGATCTACCTGGTGGTCGCGGTGGCCGCCGTCGGCGCGCTGAGCTACACCGTATTCGGCCAGAGCGCCGAGCCGCTGGCGCTGATCATGCGCGAGCTGGGACACGGCACCGCCGCGCTGGTGATCGGCATCGTCGCGATCGTGGCGCTGCCGACCGTGCTGCTGGCGTTCTTCTACGGGCAGAGCCGCATCTTCTTCGTGATGTCGCGTGACGGCCTGCTGCCGCGCGGTCTGTCGAAGGTCAACCCGCGCACGGGCACGCCGGTGGCGATCACCGTGTTCACGGCCATCCTCGTTGCGGCGCTGGCCGGCGTGGCCCGGCTGGACGAAATCGCTGCGCTCGCCAACGCCGGTACCCTGGCCGCGTTCGTCGCCGTCGGCGTGTGCCTGCTGGTGCTGCGCACGCGCGAACCCCACCGCCCTCGCGTGTTCCGCACACCGTTGGCGTGGGTGGTCGGCCCGGTGGCGATCCTCGGCTGCCTGTACTTGTTCTGGAGCCTGCCGCATCGCACGCAGCTGTGGTTCCTGGTGTGGAATGCGGTCGGCATCGTCGTCTACCTGGCCTACAGCCGTCGCAACAGCATGCTGGCGAAAGGCGGCGACGCTTGATCGCTCTGCGGCATGCGTGACCAAAAGGCGGGCTTCGGCCCGCTTTTTCTTTATGCGTCACCCAGCAGAATGACGACCCCATACGCCGGCGTGTGCAGGCGTAGCGCTTCATTCCGGGCGGCTGCGGCACTAAGATGCCGCGCAGGCACACCATCCCCCGGGTTACGACGTTGATCATCCATCCCAAAGTCCGCGGCTTCATCTGCACCACCACCCATCCGCTCGGCTGCGCGCTCAACGTACGCGACCAGATCGCCGCGACGCGCGCACAAGGCGTGCGCAACGACGGGCCCAAGAAGGTGCTGGTGATCGGTGCGTCGAGCGGCTACGGCCTGGCCGCGCGCATCAGCGCGGCGTTCGGCTTCGGTGCCGATACGCTGGGCGTGTTCTTCGAGAAGCCGGGCAACGAGAAGAAGGCCGGCACCGCGGGCTGGTACAACTCGGCTGCGTTCGACCAGGCAGCCAAGGAAGCCGGCCTGTACAGCCGTTCGATCAACGGCGATGCGTTCTCGGACGAGGCGCGCGCGAAGGTCATCGAGCTGATCAAGACCGAGATGGGCGGCCAGGTCGACCTGGTCATCTATTCGCTGGCCTCGCCGGTGCGCAAGCTGCCGGGTACCGGCGAAGTGAAGCGTTCGGCACTGAAGCCGATCGGCGCGCCGTACACGTCCACCGCCATCGACACGAACAAGGACGCCATCGTCCAGGCCACCATCGAGCCCGCCACCGATCAGGAGATCGCCGACACCGTCACCGTGATGGGCGGCCAGGACTGGGAACTGTGGATCGATGCGCTCGACAAGGCCGGCGCACTGGCCGACGGCGCACGCACGGTGGCCTTCAGCTACATCGGCACCGACATCACCTGGCCGATCTACTGGCACGGCGCGCTCGGCCGCGCGAAGGTGGACCTGGACGAGACCGCGCAGCGCCTGGACGCGCGCCTGCAGAAGACCGGCGGCACCGCGAACGTCGCCGTACTGAAGTCGGTGGTAACGCAGGCCAGCTCCGCGATTCCGGTGATGCCGCTCTACATCAGCATCGTGTTCAAGGTGATGAAGGAACTCGGCCTGCACGAAGGCACGATCGAGCAGCTGGACCGCCTGTTCCGCGACCGCATGTACCGCACCGACGGCACCCCGGCCACGACCGACGACGAGAACCGCCTGCGCCTGGACGACTGGGAACTGAAGCCCGAAGTACAGACCCAGGCGAAGGCCTTGTGGCCGCAGGTCACCAGCGAGAACCTGTTCCAGCTGACCGACTACGCCAACTACAAGCACGAGTTCCTGAAGCTGTTCGGTTTCGAACGCAGCGATGTGGACTACGACGCCGACGTGAACCCGGACGTGCAGTTCGACTGCATCGAGCTGTCGCCGGAAAACTGATCGCCGTGCGTGGCGCATGAAAAAGGCGGGCTTCGGCCCGCCTTTTTCGTGTCCGTGGAGGAATGCGCTTCCGGCTCAATCCACCACGCGGCAGAACACCGCCTTCAGGTAGCGCGATTCCTGCACGTGCGCCATGAAGGGATGGTCGGGGCCGGCGCCGGCGACCTTGAGGATCTGGATCGTGCGGCCGGAGAAATACGCGGCGCGGCGAAGCATGTCGAGGAACTGCTCCTCGCTGACCAGGCCCGTGCACGAGAACGTCGCGAACAGGCCGCCGGGCTTCACCACGCCCAGCGCGAGCTTGTTCATGTCGAGGTACTTCTTCAACGCGGCGATCACCTGCTCGCGGTCGCGCGTCATCTTGGCCGGGTCCAGGATCACCACGTCGTACTGCTCGCCGCGGTTCGCCGCATCGCGCAGGTACGGGAAGATGTCGGCCTGCACGAACTTCGGCCGCACGTTGTTGAGCTTGGCGTTGCCCTTGGCGATCTGGATGACGTCCTGGTCGATGTCCACGCCGACGACCTCGCTCGCACCACGCGCCGCGGCGTACACCGCGAAGCCGCCGGTGTTGCAGCACAGGTCCAGCACGGTCTTGCCGTCCACCTGCTGGCTCAACCATTCGCGGTTCTCGCGCTGGTCGGCGAAGAAGCCGGTCTTGTGCGCGCCCGCCGGATCGGCGCGGAACTTCACCCCGTACTCGGTGATGACGGCCGCTTCGGTGGTCGTGTTGCCGTGGAAGTCGAAGCTTTCCTGCTTCTGCACGTGCTCGTCGGCGAAGCTGTGGAAGCGGCAGCCGGGGAACTGCTCGCGCAGCGCCTCGTAGATCCATTCGCGATGGCGGAACATGCCGGCGGCGAAGAACTCCACCACGATCAGGTCGCCGTAGCGGTCCACGACCAGGCCCGATAGGCCGTCGCCTTCGCTGTGCACTACGCGCCAGGCGTCGCTGATGGCGTCCAGCTTCAGCACGTCGCGGCGCAGCGAGACCGCGTCGGCGATCTTGCGCGAGAACCAGCCGGCATCCACCGGGATGTCGGGGTGGGTTTCGAGGATGCGCACGGCGATGCGCGAATGGCCGTTGTAGAAGCCGCGGCCTATCCATTCTCCGTCAACGCCGACCACTTCGACGAGGGTGCCGGACTTGGGCTTGGCGGCGGGCTTCTCGACCAGCTTCTGGAAGATCCACGGGTGGCTGGAACGCCAGGCGTTCTTCAGGCGTACGGTCGGGTTGGGCGTGTTCATGAACGACATTTTACCTTCGCGGTTGACCCGGCCGCGCGCCATCCGGACAATTCCCGCCTGAAGGGGAGTAGCTCCCAACGTGCCGGCCGTCATTTCGAGCAGCGATGCTCCGGTCCCACGGCAGCCCACCGGGCTGTGAGCGAGACCTTCGCCGCGATGGCGAAGGCATGTCCCTGGATCCCCGTTTCCCCGGTTCCCGAGACGTCCGCGCCCGCGGTCGTCCTCCACTTTTTTCGGGAATCTCGATGGAAACGATTGGCAACCCCTGGTTGTGGGCCGGCTTCGGCGGCCTGGTGGTGATCGCGCTGCTGGTCGACCTGGTGCTGATGCGCCATGGCGGCGCGCACAAGGTCACATTCAAGGAAGCGATGTGGTGGAGCCTGGGCTGGATCGCGCTGGCGATGGCCTTCAACGGCGGCCTGTGGTGGTACGTGAACGAGACCGCCGGACTGGTGGAAGCCAACCGCGTGGGCCTGGAATTTCTGACCGGCTACCTGGTCGAGAAGGCGCTGGCCGTCGACAACATCTTCGTGTTCCTGATGGTGATGACGTACTTCGCCGTGCCCGAGGAGCAGCGCCAGCGCGTGCTGGTGATCGGCATCCTCGGCGCGATCGTCTTGCGCAGCATCCTGATCTTCGCGGGCGCCGCGCTGCTGGCGAAGTTCCACTGGCTGCTCTACCTCTTCGGCGCGTTCCTGCTGCTGACCGGCATCAAGATGTGGTTCGCCGCCGGCAAGGAACCCGACCTGGAGAAGAACCCCGCGCTGCGCTGGATGCGCAACCACCTGAAACTGACCGATGGCTACCGCGGCGCGGCGCTGAGCGTGCGCGAGAACGGCGTGCGCTGGTTCACCCCGTTGTTCGTGGTACTGGTGTTGATCGGCGTGACCGACGTGATCTTCGCGGTGGACAGCATCCCGGCGATCTTCGCGATCACCTCGGACCCGTTCATCGTGCTGACCTCGAACGTGTTCGCGGTGCTGGGCCTGCGCGCGATGTTCTTCCTGCTTGCCGGCATGGCCGACCGCTTCCACCTGCTGCCGTACGGTCTGGCGGTGGTGCTGGGCTTCATCGGCACCAAGATGCTGCTGATCGACCTCTACAAGATCCCGGTGCCGTGGGCGCTGGGCACGGTGGCGGCGATCCTCGGCGTGACCGTGGCGCTGAGCCTGGCGCGACCGCAGAAGGCCGATACGGCCGCCTGACGCGGGTCCTGGCGGACCATCCCGTGCGCGGGATGGTCTGTCCATGGGCGCCCGCCCTTGCATTCGTCCGCACAGCCGCCAGAACGGATCCATGGACCTGCACCCCGACGACCCCGCGTTCGACCCGGAATCCCAGCAGCGCTACGACCGCCGCCGGCTGTTCCGCGCCCTCAACCTGAGCCTGGCGTTCGTGCTGCTGCTGGCCATCGTGTACTCGGCGCAGGGCAGTTTCGATGTGCGCGCCTTCACCATCGCGCCGCGGTCGGTGGACGGCCTGCTCGGCGTCCTGACGGCCCCCTTGCTGCATGGCTCGCTGGAGCACATCGCCGCGAATGCGTCGGCGCTGCTGATCCTCGGCACGCTGGCCGGCGCGGTGTACCCACGCGCGACGCTGTGGGCGATCCCGCTGGTGTGGCTGGGCGCAGGCCTCGGGCCGTGGCTGCTGGCCGAACCGGGCACGCACACGCTCGGCGCCAGCGGCCTGACCCACGGCCTGATGTTCATGATCTTCATGCTCGGCCTGCTGCGCCGCGACCGCGCGGCGATCGCCGCAGGGATGATCGCGTTCCTGTTCTACGGCGGCATGGTGCTCACGGTGCTGCCGCGCGAAGCCGGCGTCTCGTGGCAGGCGCATTTGGGCGGCGCGGTGGCGGGCCTGCTGGCCGCGTTCCTGTTCCGTCGCCTGGACCCCGAACTGCCGAAGAAGAAATACAGCTGGGAAATCGAGGAAGAGGACGCCGCCGCACGTGCCGATGACGAACTCGAACTGCCCGCCCCGCGCGAGGTGCCGATGCTGTGGGTACGCCCCGAACCGTCGGAAGAAGAGCAGCGCGGCGTGGTGCTGCGTTTTACCCGCCACCCGGCGGTTGAAAGCCCGCCGCGAGAGCCGCCGACCTCGTGATCCGTCCTGTGGGAGCGACGTAAGTCGCGATGATGTGGCCCGTTGTCGATGCGGTAAAAGAAAAAGGCAGACCATTCTGGTCTGCCTTTCCTTTTTCCGGATGATGGCCTGGCGCCCTTTCGCGACTCACGTCGCTCCCACGAAGCGCGCCGCATGCATCAGAACTTCGCGCTGAACTCCACACCCACCGTGCGCGGCTCGTTGATGAAGCCGGTCAGGTTGTTGAAGTCGATGCCGCCGACGATGCGGCGCTGGTCGGTGATGTTGCGGCCGAACAGCGCGACCTCGTAGTCGCCGTAGCCCCAGCCGTAGCCGATGCGCAGACCGCCTTCCAGGGTCGACTTGCCGGTGAACTCGATGGAGTCGTACAGGAAGAAGTTCACTTCGCTGCGGTAGGCCCAGTCGGTGTACACGTACAGCTCGCTGCCGTCGCCCAGGCCAACGCTGTAGCGCGCGGTCAGGTTGTGCACCCACTTCGGTGCCTGCGGCAGGTCGTTGCCATCGATCAGCGCCAGGCCGGCGCCATCGCGGGGATCGGTGACCGTGCACGCGGCGCACACCGCGACGGCCAGGTCGTTGTCCTGGATCTCGGTGTCGTTGTAGCTGCTGCCCAACGTGACCAGCAGGTTGTCCAGCAGGTAGGCCTGCAGGTCCAACTCGAAGCCCTTGCCGACCGACTTCTCGGCGTTCAGCAGGATGTTGGCATTGGCCGCGCCGCCAACGGCGGTGAGCTGCTGGTCCTTGACGCGGTAGTAGTACACGCCGGCGCTCAGGCGTGCGCGCTTGTCCCAGAAGTCCGCCTTCACGCCGGTCTCGACCGAGGTGACGGTTTCGGGATCGGCGACCGACTTGGCATTGAACGCACCCGCGCTCTGGATGCTGCTGCCGCGGAAACCCGTGGCCGCGCGCGCGTAGAGGTTCACGTCCTCGTTCAGCGCATACGTCGCGGACAGGTCCCAGTTGAACTTCTTGTCTTCCGGCGATGCCGACAGGTCGCCATCGGGTTCGAGCGCCGCGAGCTGCGCCAGGGTGCACTTGCCCGCCAGCACGCAGGCGGCGAAGCCGGTGTTCCAGTAGTCCTCGACGGTCAGCTTCTTCTCGTCCACCGTGTAGCGCGCGCCGGCGCGCAGTTCCAGCTTGTCGGTGGCCTGCCAGGTCACCGCGCCGAACAGCGCGTACGCATCGTTGGTCTGGCGGATGCGCTGGTAGCCGTCCTGCGCGCTGCCGTTGAGCGAGTCGTAGCTGAAGCTCTCGACCTTGTAGTCTTCCTTGAAGTAGAAGACGCCGGCCTGCCAGTTCCACGGTCCCGTGTAGGCGGACTCGATGCGGAACTCCTGCGTCCACTGCGAATGCTCGGGAATACCGTCGGCCGTTTCAGACGCGAACGGAATCACGCCGGGGCCGGAGTCGGGCAGGAATACCGCACCGTAGCCACCGTCGATGTCGCCGCGGTTGATCGTCTCGACGCTCTCGTAGCCGGTGATCGAATACAGCTTGTACTGGCCCAGGTCCCAACTCAGGCGTGCGCTCGCGCCCTGCGATTCGAGCTCGGAGTAGTTCAGGCCGTCCTGCGATACCTCGTCTTCATCGAAGCCCGGCACGAAGTTGTTGGTGCCCGGGTCGATGATGTTGGCGCGGAACAGGCGTGCGGTGCCGTTGAGCTTGCGTGCGTGCGCATTGAGCAGCGCATCGAAGCCGTCGCCCTCGTACAGGAACTGCACGCGGCCGGCGGACTCGTCGTAGCCTTCGAAGCCGTCGTTAGGGCCGGGATAGGTGTTGGTCACCCAGTCGTCGCGGCGCTGGTACAGCACCGAGGCGCGCGCCGACCAGTTCTGGCTGAGCGCGCCGCCGACGGCGCCTTCCAGGTTCCACATGTTGTCGCTGCCGACGCTCACCTTGCCGTAGCCGGTGGTTTCCTGCGTGGGCTTGGCCGACTCGAACTTCACCACGCCGGCCGGCGTGTTGCGGCCGAACAGCGAGCCCTGCGGACCGCGCAGCACTTCGACCTGTTCCAGGTCGAACAGCGGGAAGCCCTTCAGGATCGGGTTTTCCTGCACCACATCGTCGTACACCAGCGAGACCGGCTGCGAGGTGTTGAGGCGGAAATCGGTATTGCCGTAGCCGCGGATGTAGAAGCGCGGGAACGCGCGGCCGAATGAGGATTCGATGTTGAGGCTGGGCACGCGGCCGGACAAGAAGCGGATGTCGGTACCGCCGGAGGCCAGCACGCCGAGCTGCTCGCCGTTGATCGTGCTGATGGAAACGGGCACGTCCTGGATGTTCTCGACCTTGCGCTGCGCGGTGACCTGCACGGTATCGAGGGTGGCGGCTTCAGAGGTGGCGGGCGCGGCATCCTGCGCGAACGCGGTGCCGAAGGGCAGCAGCGCGGCGATGGCAAAAGCGAGACGGTGCGGCCGGACAGCGGTCGGGCGGAGTCGGGACATGGCGGTGGCTTTCCGAGTGGGTGGGAGTCGGGCGCCCCGGGGGCGCTAGCACGCGAATGTTGCATTACAGCAACAAGGGGGGCAATGGCTGGAAGTCCCGTTCCGACAAAGGTAATGCCCATTGCCGTCCCTGGCGGACCGATGCCGTACGCAGGACCCGTCCCCGGTACGTTCGGTCAACCGAAGTGACCCCTGGCAGATGACGGCCCGCCGGGGTCGCGGGCTAGACTCGGCGCCCTTCTCGCCCTCCGGTTTGCCGTCATGACCCAATGGTTTTTCCACACCCCCGCCGACAACCAGCGCCATGGCCCCCTGGATGAAGCCGCGGCACAGGATTTCGCCCGCCGCACCCCCAGCGCGCTGGCCTGGCGCGAAGGCATGCGCGAGTGGAAGCCCGCGCGCGAGCTGCCGGAGCTGGCCGGCGCCGCCGTACCCCCGCCCCACCTGCCGCCGCTGCCGGGTGCCGGCGGCCGCCGCGGCGCGGACGAGATCGATTTCCGCATCGTCGGCCATGAGATGCAGTTCGTCGAAGTGGAACTGGACCCCGGCGAAAGCGCGATCGCCGAAGCCGGCGCGCTGATGTTCAAGGACAGCGCGGTGCAGATGGACACCGTGTTCGGCGATGGCTCGCACAGCGGCCAGGGTGGCGGCTTTATGGACAAGCTGCTGTCGGCCGGCAAGCGCGTGCTGACCGGCGAGAGCCTGTTCACCACGATGTACACCCACACCGGCCAGGGCAAGGCCAAGGTCGCCTTCGCCGCGCCCTACCCCGGCACCGTGCTGGCGATGAAGCTGGACGAACACGGCGGCCGCCTGATCTGCCAGAAGGACAGCTTCCTGGCGGGCGCACGCGGCGTGTCGGTCGGCATCCACTTCCAGCGCAAGATCCTCACCGGCCTGTTCGGCGGCGAAGGTTTCATCATGCAGAAGCTGGAAGGCGACGGCTGGGTGTTCGTGCACGCCGGCGGTTGCGTGGTGGAGCGCGAGCTCAAGCCCGGCGAGCGCATCGACGTGGATACCGGCTGCGTAGTGGCCTACCACGCGAGCGTCAACATGGACGTGCGCCCGGTGAGCGGCATCAAGAGCATGTTCTTCGGCGGCGAAGGCGTGTTCCTCGCCACGCTGACCGGCCCCGGCAAGGTGTGGTTGCAGTCGCTGCCGTTCTCGCGCCTGGCCGGCCGCATGCTGCAGGCCGCCCCGCAGGGCGGTGGACAAGCCCGCGGCGAAGGCTCGGTGCTCGGCGGCCTGGGCCGCATCCTGGACGGCGACAACAGTTTCTGAGGACGCGACGCTGGTTGGCCTTCGTTGCGGCGGTGCGCTGTATGCTCCGCCGCTGGTCGCCCCACCCTACCCCGCCCCCATGCGCCTGATCCGCCGTTCGCGTCCTTTCCTGTTCGCCTGCTGTGCCGTCCTGCTGGCCGCATGCGGCGGCGACAACGTCAAACCCACGCCGCCGCCGGCGGTGGTGAAGCCGGCGCCCCCCGCGCCGAAGGTCAAGGTCGGCATCGCGCTCGGCGGCGGCGCGGCGAAAGGCTTCGCGCACATCGGCGTGATCAAGATGCTCGAGGCCAACGGCATCGAGCCGGTCGTCGTCTCCGGCACCAGTGCCGGCAGCGTGGTCGGCGCGCTGTACGCCAGCGGCATGGACCCGTTCCAGATGCAGACGCAGGCCTTCGCGCTGGACGAAGCGAAGATCCGCGATGTGCGGCTGTTCTCCGGCGGACTGGTGCAGGGCCAGAAGCTGCAGGACTACGTCAACGACCTGGTCGGCAAGCGCACCATCCAGCAGTTGAAGAAGCCGTTCGCCGCCGTGTCCACGCAGCTGGAGAACGGCGAGCGCACGGTGTTCGTGCGCGGCAACACCGGCCAGGCGGTGCGCGCATCGAGCAGCATCCCGGGCGTGTTCGAACCGGTGGTGATCGGCAAGGCCAGCTACGTCGACGGCGGCGTGGTGAGCCCGGTGCCGGTGGATGCCGCGCGCCAGCTGGGCGCGGATTTCGTCATCGCCGTGGACATCTCCACCAAGGCGCCCGGCACCAAGCCCGGCAGCATGCTGGGCATCGTCAACCAGTCGATCAGCATCATGGGCCAGCGCCTGGGCGAACAGGAACTGGCGCGCGCAGACATCGTCATCCGCCCGAAGGTCAACGACATCGGCCCGGCCGATTTCGAACAGAAGAACACCGCCATCCTCGAAGGCGAACGCGCCGCTTTGGCGGCGATGCCGCAGATCAAGGCCAAGCTCGCCGAACTGCAGCGCACGCGCACCGCCGCGCACGCGGCCAAGCACGCGCCGCCGAAGCCGGACCCGCGTTGCCTGGAAGAACCCTCGCGCCTGGGCAAGCTGTTCGGCCGCGACGTGAAGTGCGATGCCACCGGTCAACCGGTGAAGCAATAAGCGACGGTCAGCCGGTCACGCGACGCAGGTTGTCACGTGCCCTCGCCTCCAGCGCGTCGTGGAAATGCGGCGTGCTGTAGATCGCCGGCCTACCCAGGAACCCCTTCAGGATCTCGCGCCGCTTGCGCCGGAACAGGAAGCCCGGCACGTACGCATATTCCTTGCGGATCTGCTGCTCGTACTCGTCGAAGCGCACACGCGCCGCACCGAGGATCGACAGGTCGATATCGACCAGCAGCTGCTCGTCGCGTCCCGACGGCACCGCGGTATGCCGCGTCGCCATCACCAGATCGTGCACACGCTGCGCCGCATCGGCGGGCGCGCCCGCATCGCGCAACGCATCGCGCGCCCAGTCGGCGCTGCGCTGTTCGTTGTCATGGCCCTTGATGTCGTAGATCGCATCGTGGAACCACAACGCGAGTTCGACCTCGGCCGGGTGCGCGGCCAAAGTGCGCGCATCATCGAACAGCGCCAGGCATTCGCCCAGGTGCTGAAGCGTGTGGTAGTGGCGTTGCGGTTCCGCATACGCCGCTGTCAGCTGCGCGAACAACGCTTCGCCCTTGCCCTCGCCCGCCGCGCCGATGCCGGCCCAGGCGCGTTGCCAGGAAGAGAGCAAGGCGTCCATCGCGTCGCGTGCGCCCTACTTCTTCTTCAGCTCACCGGCTTCCAGGATCGGCAGACCGGCTTCGGTGGGAATGTAGATGCGCTCGCCGGTACCGTCCTTCAGCCCCTGGATCCACAGATAGCGCAGATAGGCTTCGTTGTCGCGCAGCGATTCGCCGATGATCCTGTTGGCCTCGGCGGTGGCGCGCGCATGCTCGACCTCGGCCTGGCCCTGCGCCTTGGCCAGCGTTACCTTGGCCTGCGCCTGCAGCAGCGACGCCTGCTCCTGCGCCTTGGCTTCCTGGATCAGGATCTGCTTCGACCACTCGGCCTCTTTCAGCCGCGCCTGGCCCGCCAGTTCGCTGCTGTAGACCTTGTACTTCGGCCACCCCCACAGCACGACGACCAGGGCAATCACTCCGAGCACGGCCAGTACCGCCAGCTCGCCGATATAGAACCTGCCTTCCTGATGCTTGCGCACGCGTCCCCCGATGCCGTGATGGATCACGGCATGGTGCCGGTCGGCGGCGGCGATGTGAAGATCAGGCGTTCCGCAGTCCCTGCCCGCCTACCGGCACCGTTTCGATGTGGCTGTCGAATCCGGCGATCATCGGCCGCGCTTTCGTGATGGCCTGCTGCACGGCCGGCAGCGAGAGCGAGGCCTTGTGGCTCGCGGCATCGGTCCAGACCTCGGTGATCCAGAGCGCGTCCGCGTCGGCGGGATCCCGCGCGATGACGTAGCTCAGGCAACCAGGCATGGCGTCGGTGCCTTCCAGCAGGATCGCGAGCAGCGCATCGCGCTGGCCCGGCGTGGCGCGCATCTTGCCGATCAGTCCGTACATGGCGGGTCCTCGTGGAGTTTGCGCGCGTTGTAGCACGCGTCGCGGACAGGGATCGTCCGCGTCAGGTCCTGGGCAACAACGGCAAGCCGCCGTCGGTCTTCACCGCGCGCAGCACGAAGCTGGAGTTCACGTCGGCCACGCCGCTGGCGTTGAGCAGGTTGTCGAGCAGGAAGCGGGAGAAGTGCTCCAGGTCCTGCACCACCACGTGCAACAGGTAGTCCATGTCGCCGGTGAGCGCGTAGCAGGCGACCACCTCGTCCCACGCCTGCACGCGGTCGCCAAACTGCTGGACGCTGGCCGGGTCGTGCCGCTCCAGCTGCACGCGCACGAAGGCCTGCAGGCCCAGGCCCACCGCCTTCGGGTCGACCCGCGCGGCATAACCGGCGATCACCCCGGTCGCCTCGAGCCGCTGGATGCGGCGCAGGCAGGCCGACGGCGACAGGTTCACCTGCGCGGCGATATCGGCGTTGGTGGCCCGGCCTTCGCGCTGCAGCAGGGCCAGCAGGCGCAGGTCGGTGCGGTCGAGGGAGGCGGCTTCGGTCATTTCGTGCGAATACTAGCGCATTCATGCAATTTCATTGCGCCACTGGTCGGTATGGGCGCAACTTCGCAAGCCTGTTGCGCGGATCTGCCGCTACGATCGTCGGATCACAGCGTTTTTCCGGGGAATCCCATGAACGAGCCGCGCCGCGTCGAGCACCAGCAGACCGACAAGGGCTACGTGCCGGTCTACACCACCGCCATCGTCGACCAGCCGGGCGAGTACCCGGCCGACGACCATGCCACCTGGGGCACCCTGTACGAACGCCAGCGCGCCCTGCTGGTGGGCCGGGCCTGCGACGAATTCCTGCAGGCGCAGGACGCCATGGGCATGGCGCCGGACCGCATTCCCCGCTTCGACGACCTAAACGAGGTGCTGCGCGCCACCACCGGCTGGACGCTAGTCGGCGTGGAAGGACTGCTGCCGGAGCTGGAGTTCTTCGACCACCTCGCGAACCGTCGCTTCCCGGTGACCTGGTGGATCCGCCGTCCGGACCAGATCGACTACATCGCCGAACCGGACCTCTTCCACGACCTGTTCGGCCACGTGCCGCTGCTGATGAACCCGGTGTTCGCCGACTACATGGAGGCATACGGCAAGGGCGGCGTGAAGGCGCACGGCATCGGCCCGGATGCGCTGCAGCACCTGACCCGCCTGTACTGGTACACGGTGGAGTTCGGCCTGATCAACACGCCCGAGGGTCTGCGCATCTACGGCGCCGGCATCGTGTCGTCGAAGGGCGAGTCGCTTTACTCGCTGGAATCGGACGCGCCCAACCGCATCGGTTTCGACCTGGAGCGGATCATGCGCACGCGCTACCGCATCGATACGTTCCAGAAGACCTACTTCGTGATCGACAGCTTCGAGCAGCTGATGAACGCCACAGCGCCGGACTTCACGCCGATCTATGCGCGACTGGATGCGCAGGACGCCGTCCCGGCCGGTGACGTGCGCGACGGCGACCGCGTGTTCCACCGCGGCACGGGCGAAGGCTGGGCGGACGGCGGGGACGTCTGACCCGCACCGTACAATCGCGGGCATCCCTCTCCGGTTCGGATGCCCCATGCTGCGACGCCTGTTCCCGCTGATCGTCCTCTGCGCACTGCTGTCCGTCTCCAGTGTCGCGTTCGCGCGCAATTGCGCGATCACGGTGGAAGCGACGGACATGATGACCTTCAACCTGAAGACCATCCGCGTGCCGGGCGACTGCGCGCAGCTGCGGGTGACGCTGAAGCATGTCGGGCGCATGCCCGCGCAGGCGATGGGGCACAACTGGGTGCTGACGGAAACGCGCCATCATCGCGACGTCGGCCTTGCCGGCGGCCGGATGAAGCTCGCCGACGATTATCTGCCCCGCAACGACACCCGCGTGATCGCGCACACGCGCGTGATCGGCGGCGGACAGACCACCGAGGTGGTGTTTCCCACCGCGCGGCTGCGCAAGGGTGGGGCGTACACGTTCTTCTGCTCGTTCCCGGGCCACTGGAACATGATGAAAGGCACGCTGCTCTTCGAATGAACGCCGTAGGTTGATGGTCTCCGTCAACGCATCGCCGGTTTCTTTCCGACGACAGGCCGTCGTCGCCCGTCGATAACGCCACCCTCCGGTAGCATAGTGGGGCGCGCCAGGCCTGCGCCCGCGCGCGCCTCTTCACAGCAGACGGCACGCCATGAATACCGATTTCCGCACCTCGCTCCCGGGCACCGCGCTCGACTATTTCGACGCGCGCGCCGCGGTCGATGCCCTGCAACCCGGCGCCTGGGCCACGCTGCCGTACACCGCGCGCGTGCATGCGGAGAACATCGCGCGCCGCGCCGATCCCGCGCGTCGCGACGACTACCTGCGCCAGTTGGTCGAACGCCGCCGCGACCTGGATTTCCCGTGGTTTCCGGTGCGCGTGGTCTGCCACGACATCCTCGGCCAGACCGCGCTGGTGGACCTGGCCGGCCTGCGCGATGCGATCGCCGACATGGGCGGCGACCCGGCGCAGGTGAACCCGGTGGTGCCCGTGCAGTTGATCGTCGACCACTCGTTGGCGGTGGAGTGCGGTGGCTACGATCCGGATGCGTTCGCGAAGAACCGCGCCATCGAGGACCGCCGCAACGAGGATCGCTTCCACTTCATCGACTGGACAAAGCTGGCATTCAAGAACGTCGACGTGATCCCGCCGGGCAACGGGATCATGCACCAGATCAATCTCGAGAAGATGTCGCCGGTCGTGTACGTCCAGGACGGCGTCGCTTTCCCGGATACCTGCGTGGGCACCGACAGCCACACGCCGCATGTCGATGCCTTGGGCGTGATCGCCATCGGCGTGGGCGGACTGGAAGCGGAGAACGTCATGCTCGGCCGCGCCTCGTGGATGCGCACGCCGGACATCGTCGGCGTCGAACTGCAGGACAGGCCCGCGCCCGGCATCACCGCGACCGACGTGGTGCTGGCACTGACCGAATTCCTGCGCAAGGAGAAGGTCGTCGGCGCCTACCTCGAATTCCGGGGCGAAGGCGCCGCGGCGCTGACCATCGGCGACCGCGCGACGATTTCCAACATGGCGCCCGAGTACGGCGCCACGGCGGCGATGTTCTTCATCGACGACAACACGCTGGACTACCTGCGCCTGACCGGCCGCAGCGACGAACAGGTCGCGCTGGTCGAGACTTATGCGAAGACCGCCGGCCTGTGGGCCGATGACCTGCAGGCCGCGCAGTACGAACGCACGCTGCACTTCGATCTGTCCACCGTCGTGCGCAACATGGCCGGCCCGTCGAATCCGCACAAGCGCCTGCCGACCAGCGCGCTGGCCGAGCGCGGCATCGCCGACGAAGGCAAGTTGCAGGCGGGCAGGGCAGAAGAGGCGCAGGGCCTGATGCCCGACGGCGCGGTGATCATCGCCGCGATCACCTCGTGCACCAACACCTCGAATCCGCGCAACGTGGTCGCGGCCGCACTGCTCGCCCGCAACGCCAACGCGAAGGGCCTGGTGCGCAAGCCGTGGGTGAAGAGCTCGCTCGCGCCCGGATCGAAGGCCGTGCAGCTGTACCTGGAGGAATCCGGCCTGCTGCCGGATCTCGAGAAACTCGGCTTCGGCATCGTCGCCTTCGCCTGTACCACCTGCAACGGCATGAGCGGCGCGCTCGACCCGGCGATCCAGCAGGAGATCATCGACCGCGACCTGTACGCCACCGCCGTGCTGTCGGGCAATCGCAACTTCGACGGCCGCATCCATCCCTACGCGAAGCAGGCTTTCCTCGCCTCACCACCGCTGGTGATCGCCTATGCGATCGCCGGCACGGTGCGCTTCGATATCGAGAAGGACGCGCTCGGCATCGACGCCGATGGCAACGCGATCACCCTGAAGGATATCTGGCCCACCGACGCGGAAATCGACGCGGTGGTGAAGGCCAGCGTGAAGCCGGCGCAGTTCCGCAAGGTCTACGAGCCGATGTTCAACGTGCGCGTCGAGCACGGCGGCCGCGTGGACCCGCTGTACGCCTGGCGTCCGCAGAGCACCTACATCCGCCGTCCGCCGTACTGGGAAGGCGCGCTGGCCGGCGAACGCACGCTGCGCGGCATGCGCCCGCTGGCGGTGCTGGGCGACAACATCACCACCGACCACCTGTCGCCGTCGAACGCGATCCTCGCCTCGAGCGCAGCGGGCGAGTACTTGGCGAAGATGGGCTTGCCGGAAGAGGACTTCAATTCCTACGCGACGCATCGCGGTGATCACCTCACCGCGCAGCGCGCGACTTTCGCCAACCCGCAGCTGGTCAACGAGATGGCGGTGGTCGATGGCGAAACGAAGAAGGGCTCGTTGGCGCGCATCGAACCGGACGGACAGGTCGTGCGCATGTGGGAAGCCATCGAAACCTACATGGACCGCAAGCAGCCGCTGGTGATCATCGCCGGCGCCGACTATGGCCAAGGCAGTTCGCGCGACTGGGCGGCGAAAGGCGTGCGCCTGGCCGGCGTGGAGGCGATCGTGGCCGAGGGCTTCGAGCGCATCCACCGCACCAACCTGATCGGCATGGGCGTGCTGCCGCTGGAGTTCAAGGCTGGCGAGACGCGCAAGACCTACGGCATCGATGGCACCGAGACCTTCGACGTGGTGGGTGTGCGCAAGCCGCGCGCCGACCTGACGCTGGTGATCCACCGCGCGAACGGCGAGACCGTGCAGGTGCTGGTGACCTGCCGGCTGGATTCGGACGAAGAGGTCTCGATCTACGAAGCGGGTGGGGTGCTGCAACGGTTCGCCCAGGATTTCCTGGATGCGTCGAAAGCGGCCTGACCCGTTCGTCGTATCGGTACACCCACCGCACAGGAGTCCGATCATGTCCGACAACGCCACCCCCGGTACCGTCCGCCTGCACCGCGTGTTGCGCGCGCCGCCGTCGCGCGTCTACCGCGCCTTCCTCGATCCGGATGCGATGGTGAAGTGGCTGCCGCCGCATGGTTTCACCGGCAAGGTCCATTCGATGGACGCGCGCGTGGGCGGCGGCTACACGATGTCGTTCACCAACTTCGGTACCGGCTCGAGCCATTCCTTCGGCGGCACCTACGTGGAACTGGTGGAGAACGAACGGCTGCGCTACACCGACCAGTTCGACAATCCCGGGCTGCCGGGCCAGATGCAGGTCACGGTGATGCTGAAGAAGAGCCTCGTCGGCACCGAGCTCCACGTCGTGCAGGAAGGCATTCCCGCCGCGATCCCGGTCGACTTCTGCTACCAGGGCTGGCAGGAATCGCTGGAGCTGCTGGCGAAGCTGGTCGAACCCGAGATTCCCGACGGCGCGTGAGCCGTCACCACAACGGAAACCCTTTCCATGTCGCACGTCCCCCAGATCCGCATTCCCGCCACCTACATGCGCGGCGGCACGTCGAAAGGCGTGTTCTTCCGCCTGCAGGACCTGCCCGAGCGGGCGCAGGTGCCGGGGCCGGCGCGCGATGCATTGCTGTGCCGCGTGATCGGTTCGCCCGATCCGTACGGCAAGCACACCGACGGCATGGGCGGGGCGACCTCGAGCACCAGCAAGGTGGTGATCATTTCGCCGAGCCAGCAGCCCGGGCATGACGTGGATTACCTGTACGGCCAGGTGCCGATCAACGAGGCCTTCATCGACTGGAGCGGCAACTGCGGCAACTTATCGTCGGCCGTCGGTCCGTTCGCCATCGCCAACGGCTTCATCGACAAGGCGCGGATTCCCGAGAACGGCACGGTGACGGTCCGCATCTGGCAGGCCAACATCCACAAGACCATCGTCGCGCATGTGCAGGTGACGGGCGGCGAAGTGCAGGAAACCGGCGACTTCGAACTGGATGGCGTGACGTTCCCCGCGTCGGAAGTGCAACTGGAATTCATCGATCCCGCCGACGAAGGCGATGGCGACGGCGGTGGCGCGATGTTTCCCACCGGCCGGTTGGTCGATGCCCTCGACGTGCCCGGCGTGGGCGTGTTCAAGGCGACGATGATCAATGCCGGGGTGCCGGTGGTGTTCGTCGAAGCCGCGGCGCTCGGCTACGACGGCACCGAACTGCAGGGTGCAATCAACGAGGACAAAGACGCGCTGGCGAAGCTCGAAGCGATCCGCGCGCACGGGGCGGTGCGCATGGGACTGGTCGTCGATGCCGCGGCCGCGGCGAAGCGACCGCTGACGCCGAAAGTCGCCTTCGTCGCGCCGCCGAAGGATTACGTCTCATCCAGCGGCAAGCCGGTCAGCACGGCCGATGTCGGCCTGCTCGCCCGCGCCATCTCGATGGGCAAGTTGCATCACGCGATGATGGGCACAGCCTCGGTCGCCATCGCCACGGCGGCGGCGGTCCCTGGCACGCTGGTCAATGCCGCGGCCGGTGGCGGCACGCGCGAGGTACTGGTGTTCGGACACCCATCCGGCACGCTGCGCGTCGGTGCGGACGTCAAGCAGGTGAACGGCACGTGGGTGGTGACGAAGGCGGTAATGAGCCGCAGCGCGCGCGTGCTGATGGAAGGCGCGGTTCGCGTGCCGGGCGACGCGTTCTGACGAAGGCAGACTGACCTGCCGGAAGTCACCACTTTCGCCTAGGCCATTGCCTCGGCGCAGCACACGCGACAGCATGGACGCATGTGGACGTCCCTGACCCGACTTCGCGAACCTATGACGCTCGCCGGCGTGTTCACGCTCGGTGCGGTGAGCCTGGGCCTGCGCTTCCTGCCGCCGGACGTGCTGCCCGCCGCCGCCGCCGCACTGGCGGGCTACGCCGCGGGATTCTTCCTGTTCGCCCTGGCGCCGGAACCGTGGCATCGGCCCAGGCTGTTCGCGTTGCTCGCGATGGCCGGGCTCGCGCTGCTGCTGGCATCGCTGACGCCGCGCCTGGGGACCGCGCAGGTGTTGCTGGTGATCTGGGTGGCGTGCGCGACGAACCTGCTGTCGCCCCGCTGGGTCATCGCCGCGGCGTTGCTGTTGAACGTGGCGTTCTATTTCCTGATGGTGCACCACGGGTTCGGCGCGCCCGGCACGATGACGCTGATCAACATCGGCTTCCAGGCGCTCGCGGGCCTGTGCGTTTTCTACGCGCGCCGCTCGGAGGAATCGCGTGATGCTTTGGCGCGGGTGAACGCGGACCTGCTGGCCACGCGCGCCCTGCTGGCCGACAGCGCGCGCGATGCCGAGCGCCTGCGGGTGGCACGCGAACTGCACGACGTCGCCGGGCACAAGCTCACCGCGATGAAGATCAACCTGCGTGCGCTGGCCAGCGATCCTGCATTGGCAGGACGCGAGGAAGTACGCATCGCGCAGCAACTCTCCACCGAACTGCTGGACGACATCCGCAGCGTCGTGCAGGCGATGCGCGATGCGCGTGGACTGGACCTGCAGACCGCGATCCGGGCGCTGGCGGCGCCGCTGCCCCGGCCGGCGCTGGATCTGCGCATCGGCGAGGGCGTGCAGATCGCCGACCCGGCGGTGGCCGAGTCGTTGCTGCGCATCGTGCAGGAATGCCTGACCAATGCCGCACGCCATGCCAATGCGGATACGCTGACGGTTTCACTCCAGAAAGAGGACGCAGGCATGCACCTGCACATCGAGGACGACGGCCGGCTCAAGGGCCGCGTGCGCGAAGGCAACGGGCTGTCGGGCATCCGCGAACGCGTCGCTGCGCTGGGCGGCGACCTGCGCTTGGGCAGCAGCGCCACCGGCGGCCTGCGCGTGGACGTGAGGCTGCCCGCATGAGCGTGCGCGTCGCCCTGGCCGATGACCAGGCGCTGGTGCGCGCCGGCCTGCGTGCCCTGTTGAAGGCGCAGCAGGTGGATGTGGTGTTCGAAGCCGACGACGGCGCCGATCTGCTCGCCAAGTTGGAAGCGCAGCCCGTCGACGTGGTGCTGAGCGATATCCGCATGCCGGGCGTGGATGGCATCGATGCGTTGATCAAGCTGCGCGAACGCGGCGACCGCACACCGGTGCTGCTGCTGACCACCTTCGACGACAGCGACCTGCTGCTGCGTGCGACCGACGCGGGCGCACAGGGCTTCCTGCTGAAGGACGCCGCGCCGGAAGACCTGCACGACGCCATTCGCCGCGTCGCCGGCGGTGAGACGTTGCTGCAGCCGGTCAGCACCGACCCGGTGCGCGCGCGCTATCGCTTCCACGACGAAGGCGCGCCGACCGATACCTTCAGCGAGCGCGAGGTCGCGATCCTGCGGCTGCTCGCCGGTGGCTACTCGAACAAGGAAATCGCGCGCACGCTGTTCCTGGCCGAAGGCACGGTGAAGAACTACGTCTCCACCATCCTCGACAAGCTCGGCACCCGCGACCGCACCCGCGCCGTGCTGAAGGCGATCACGCTGCGGATCATCTGAGGGCCCGTGCTGCTTCCTGTGGGAGCGACGTCAGTCGCGATGGATTGTCAGGGCAGAAGCATCGCGACTGACGTCGCTCCCACACCCGGCATCACGATCACCTCAGAACGTCCACACGCTCGCCGCACCCGCAGCGAGCGCGGTCAGCAGGCCGGCCGACACACGCAGGCCATATGCCGCGCCACCGCTGACCCAGGCGATCACCGACTTCGCGATCAGGCTGGCGGCGAGCAGCGCCAGCATCCACCAGCGCGCTTCCGACGCCTCCAGGCCACCGCGTGCGAACTGGTTGGCCAGCGTGGCCACGGCAGCGTGCAGTTCGGCCATCGCCGACATCGCGGCGGCGGCCATCGCCCCGCGCGGACCGATCCACGCTGCCAGCGCCGCCGCGACGAAGGTCAGTACCGCCACCAGCAGCGCGAACCCGAGCGCCTGGCCGAAGCGGAACATGCGGCTTTCCGAGGTGGGTGGCTTCACTGTTTCCTCGCGACCCGCGCGCAAGCCGAGCAGGCCGCCGGCCAGCAACACAGCACCGATCGCGCACAGCTCCGGCAGCAGGTCGCGCACCAGCGGCGGCGACACCGCCCACAGGATCGGCACGCACAACGTCAGCGAGGCGAGATTGGATAGCAGCGCGGCCGCCACCGCCGAGCGCAACAGGGCAGGGGTTTCCTTCGCCCGCTGGCCAAAACCGATCGTCGCGGCCGTCGACGACACGTAACCGGCGAAGAAACCCGCCGCCGCCAGGCCCCAGCGGTTGCCGACCACGCGCAGGACGATGTGGCCCAGCGCGCTGACCGCCATCACCAGCACAACCAGCTTCCAGATCGTCGCCAGGTTGATCGCTTCGAACGGACCGATCGGGCGGTCCGGCAGGATCGGCAGAATCACCAGCGCCGAGGCGAGCAGCAGCAGGCCATCGAAGACCTCGCGCTCGCTCAGGGTCTCGCGGGTCAGTTCATGCAGCGGCTGCTTGGCGTACAGCAGCACGGCCACCACCACGGCCAGGCCGGTCGCCAGCCCGGGCTGGCGCATCGCCAGGGCACCGAGCAGGAAGGTCAGCACCAGCGTCACCTCGCTGGTCAGGCCCGGGTCCTCCTCGTGGGTGGCCCGGTAGGCCATCGCCGCCAGCACGCCGGTGATGGCCAGCGCCACCATCACCACGGGCAGCCCCAGCCAGGCGGCGACCGCGGCAGCCAGGGCCACCAGCGCATGGGTCCGCAGGCCGGCGATCCGGTGGCCGCGGCCGGGGCTGCGTTCGCGCACCAGGCCGATCAGCAGGCCCAGGCCCAGCGCCGAGGACAGGGCCAGCCAGGTCTGCGAGGTCGCTTCGTCCATCCCGTCTTTCCTTGTTCAGTGCCGCCAGTATCGTGAATGGTCTTGCATTGGTCTCGTCAACCCGGACAATGCGCGCCACCTCCGTCGTGGACCCCATCATGCCCGCTCCCGCTCCGTCCGCCGTCTCGCTGAGCCGCTACCTGATCGAAGAGCAGCGCGCCGGCCGCATCAGTGCCGACTTGCGCCAGCTGATCGCGGTGGTGGCCCGCGCCTGCACCAGCATCTCCATCGCGGTGAGCAAGGGCGCGCTGGGCGGCGTGCTGGGCGACGCCGGTACCGGCAACGTGCAGGGCGAGGCGCAGAAGAAGCTGGACGTGCTGAGCAACGACATCCTGCTGGAAGCGAACGCCTGGGGCGGCCACCTGGCGGCGTGCGCATCGGAGGAAATGGACCACAGCCAGCCGATCCCGGATGCCTATCCGCGCGGTGGCTTCCTGTTGCTGTTCGATCCGCTGGACGGCAGCTCGAACATCGACGTCAACGTCTCCGTCGGCACCATCTTCTCGGTGCTGCGTTCGCCGGACGGCGTGACGACGCCGGGCGACGAACACTTCCTGCAGCCCGGCCGCGACCAGGTCGCCGCCGGCTACTGCATCTACGGGCCGAGCACGATGCTGGTGCTGACCACCGGGAACGGCACGCATGCGTTCACGCTGGACCGTGAGCAGGGCGCGTTCGTGATGACCCAGCGCGACATGCGCATTCCGGAGGAAACGAAGGAATTCGCCATCAACATGTCGAACCAGCGCCACTGGGAAGCGCCGATGCAGGGCTACGTCGACGACCTCCTCGCCGGCAAGGAAGGCCCGCGCGGCAAGGACTTCAACATGCGCTGGATCGCCAGCATGGTGGCCGATGTGCACCGCATCCTGACCCGTGGCGGCATCTTCATCTACCCGTGGGACCGCAAGGATCCGGGCAAGGCCGGCAAGCTGCGCCTGATGTACGAAGCCAACCCGATGGGCCTGCTGGTCGAACAGGCCGGCGGCGCCGCCAGCACCGGCCGCGAGGACATCCTGTCGCTGCGCCCGACCCAACTGCACCAGCGCGTGCCGGTGTTCCTCGGTTCGAAGAAGGAAGTCGAGGCGGCCGTCGGCTACCACCTGGCCCACGACACGGCGGCGGCCTGAGCGGCAGCGCGACGGCTAGAATCGCGCTGGTGCGGAATGTTCCCTCCGCCGGGAGCAACGAGTGAAACGACTGCAGACGCGATTGGCGATCATCGTGCTGGCCTACCTGCCGGGCATGGTCGGCGCTCAAGCCGCTGCCGAAACCGATGAAGCGAAGTTCGTCCGACTCACGCGCCACCTGGAGCGCTTTCCGCTAGACCCGGATGCGAAGCCGATGCGCGCCTGGCTACTCCAATGGGCCATCGAGACACCGGACATGGTGGTGACGGCGTGCGACTTCCTGGAACCCAAGCTGGCGGTGGACTCGTACTACGGCGGCATGCTCTTCATGCAGATCCTGTATGGCAACGCCGCTTGGCAGATCGCGCATCCCGGACAGCGCGCCGACCCAGTCGCTCCCCAGATCGCGGGCGTGCGCAGCGCACTGAAAGCCTATGGCGAGATCAGCATCGAACGGCCGGACGCGCAAGTCCCGGCATTCGACGAACTGATCCTTGCCGAGCAGCGCGGCACGTTGGAGACGTTGCTGGAGCCCAAGATCCTGCGCGCGTGCCGGAAAGAGGGTAGCCCTTCGAACGGCAAGGCTTCCACCTGATGGGGAACATGTCCGCATGAGCGCCGACTTCATCGAGGTCTACCACGACGCGCTGGATGCGGAGACCTGCCGCGCCATCGTGGCGCGTTTCGATGCCAGTCGGCAGGACCAGCCGGGGCAGGTCGGTGGCGGACACCATCCGGAGCTCAAGCACAGCCGCGACATCAGCATCAGCGGCCTGGTCGAGTGGCGCGACGTGGAACAGCGCCTCAACCTGGCCGTGCTCGCCGGGCTGAAGCAGTACCTGCGCACTTATCCCTTCAGCCTGATCGCGCCGCTGATGCTGCAGCAGCCGGGCGCGGACGGCCAGTTGCACCGCCTCGGCTACGAGGACGTCGCGAGCATGGACGACGACGCGCTGATGCGGCTGGTCATGGCGGTGTTCGTGCCGGGCCGGATCAACCTGCAGCGCTATCCCGCCGGCGAAGGCGGTTATCCCTACTGGCACTGCGAGTTGTTCCCGAAGGGCGCCGATGCCGAATCGCTGCATCGGCACGTGCTGTGGACGCTCTACCTCAACGAGGGCTTCGAGGCCGGCGAAACCGAATTCTTCCACCAGCAGCGCAAGATCGTGCCGCGCACCGGCAGCCTGCTGATCGCGCCGACCGCCTTCACCCACACGCACCGCGGCAATCGTCCGGTGGGCGGAGACAAGTACATCGCCACCAGCTGGATCCTGTTCCAGCGCGCCGAGCGGCTATACGGCGGGCGCTGAGGGAGGCGCGCATTCGTGCTTCCCGCTAGAACAACTCCCCCTGCGCCGATGCAGCGCGCGGCGGTACGAAGCGCGTACAGTCGAATGGCGGGTGTCGCCGACCCTCGAAGCCGAAACGCTTCAACGCGAGGGCGAAGCGGCGCGACAGCAGATCGGCGTAGACGCCTTCGCCGCGCAAACGCGTGCCGAAGCGGCTGTCGTAGTCCTTGCCGCCCCGCAGTTGTTGGACGGTACTCATCACGTGCGCGGCGCGGTCGGGTAGGTGGGTCTGCAGCCAGTCGCGGAACAACGGCGCCACTTCGTGCGGCAGGCGCAGCAGCACATAGCCCGCTGCGGTGGCGCCGGCGTCGTGCGCGGCTTCGAGCACCGCTTCCAACTCGTGGTCGTTCACCCACGGAATGACCGGCGCGAACATCACACCGACCGGCACGCCGGCCTCGCTGAGCCGCTTCACCGCTTTCAGCCGGCTGTGCGGCGCGGACGCGCGCGGCTCAAGTCGCGAAGACAGGCTGTTGTCGAGCGTGGTGATCGACAGGTAGACGTGCACGAGGTTCTCGCGTGCCATGGGCGCCAGCAGGTCGAGGTCGCGTTCGATCAATGCGTTCTTGGTGATCAGCGAGACCGGATGCTTCGTCTCCGCCAGCACCTCCAGAAGGCGGCGGGTCAGTTGCAGCTTCCGTTCGGCCGGCTGGTAGGCGTCGGTGTTGATGCCCAGCGAGATCGGACTGGGTTGGTAGCCGCGCTTCGACAGCTCCTTGCGCAGGATCTCGGGCGCGTTCGTCTTGGCGTAGATCTTGGTTTCGAAATCTAGGCCGGGCGACAGGTCGAGGTAGGCATGGGAGGGTCGCGCGAAGCAGTAACTGCACCCGTGTTCGCAACCACGGTACGGATTCAGCGACTGCTCGAACGGGATGTCCGGCGACTGGTTGCGGGTGATGACGCTGCGCGCGACTTCCTCGTGCAGCTCGGTGTGGGGTGCCGATGCGATGTCGCCTTCGGTATCGGCGTCGTGCCACCCATCGTCCATCGTCTCGGGCGTGGTCGCGGCGAACCGCCCCGGAAGGTAGCCGGTGGAGCCTCGTCCCTTGATGCCGGGGTGTCGCGACGTCGCCATGCGGGCCAGCTTACGCCCGTGCCGTCGCAGCCCCCGCGACACGGCATATAGAATCGCTTCATGCGCGACGCTCTGACTGCCCTCTGGGA
Organism: Pseudoxanthomonas sp. YR558; assembly: GCF_900116385.1. Classification (NCBI taxonomy): domain Bacteria; kingdom Pseudomonadati; phylum Pseudomonadota; class Gammaproteobacteria; order Lysobacterales; family Lysobacteraceae; genus Pseudoxanthomonas; species Pseudoxanthomonas sp. YR558. The sequence continues at coordinate 2,303,947 of NZ_FPCI01000001.1, forward strand.
CACCCTCGGCTCACTGCCCAACCTGCAGCTCTGGGTCACGGTGGCCTGGCTGCTTTACCTCGTGCCGCTATGTTCGTGGATCATCCTGCAGAAGCGCGAGCCGGTCGCGACGCTCAGCTGGCTATTGTCGCTGGCATTGCTGCCGTATGTCGGCTACCTGATCTACTTCCTGTTGGGGCCACAGCGGATCAAGCGCCACCAGCTGCGCCGCACGCGTTCGCGCGAGGGGCTGGAAAGCTACGAGGTGTTCGCGCCGACCGATGGCAACAGCGCTGAGTTGCCCATGCTTGCGCAGAAGACGACGGGCCTGCCGCCTTCCACCGCGACTTCAGTACAACAGCTGGTGGATGGTTGCGCCACGTACCAGGCCATCCTCGATGCGATCGCGGCCGCCGAGAACCATATCCATGTCGAGTACTACATCTTCAACGGCGACAGGACCGGCCAGCGCGTACTGGACGCGCTGACCGCCAAGGCGCGCGAGGGCGTGAAGGTGCGGTTGCTGCTGGATGCGGTGGGATCGAACCGATTGCGCAAGCGCGCGCTCGGTCCTTTGGTTGACGCCGGCGGTGAATACGCGTGGTTCCATCCGACCAAGTTCCGTCCCTTCACCCGGCCGTGGCTCAACCTGCGCACGCACCGCAAGATCGTCGTGGTCGACGGGCGCGTGGCGTTCACCGGCGGCATCAACGTCACCGACGATGAGGACGAGTCGTTGCGTGAGGATGCGTATCGCGACCTGCACCTGCGGCTGGAAGGCGAAGTCGTCCGCAGCATCCAGCAGGTCTTCGTCGAAGACTGGGTCTACGCCACCGGCCAGCAGCGCAAGGATTTCCAGGGCACGCGCCTGTGGAGCGCGACCGAGTCCAACGTGCAGGGTGGCATTTCTGCACAGGTGCTGGTGTCGGGGCCGGATTCGGCATGGGAACCGATCCACCGCATGAAGGTGGCGGCCATCCACGAAGCGAAGCAACGCGTCTGGCTGGTGACCCCCTATTTCGTCCCGGGCGAGGCCGCGCGCATGGCGCTGACCTCCGCGGCGCTGGGCGGCCTGGATGTACGTCTGGTGGTGCCCAAAGTCAGCGACTCGCGGCTGGTCACGCTGGCGGCGCGCTCTTACTTCGACGAATTGCTCGCCGCGGGCGTGAAAGTCTACGAGTACGGCCCGCGGATGATGCACAGCAAGGCGCTGCTCTGCGACGACGCGATGGCCATCATCGGCAGCGCGAACTTCGACCACCGCAGTTTCCGCCTCAACTTCGAGATTTCGATGATGTTCCGCGATCGCGGCGTGGCCGGGACACTGGGCCAATGGCTGGAGTCGGAGATTGCCGCCAGCGAACCCGTCCGGGTCCAGCGCGACCGTTCCTTGTGGCGACACCGCCTGCCGGAGGCGCTGGCTCGGCTGATGTCGCCGTTGCTGTGAAGCAGGGCGTTTTTTGCCCCTGGGCGGAGGCGGTAAGATGCGCCCATCAAGCCCCGGGGGTGGACGATGCACTGGCTTTTCCTGTTGATGGCCGTCGGCAGCATGGTGATGGCTATGCGCACGACCTCGATGGCGCTGATGGTCGCCCTGATGCTGGCGTCGCTCGGACTGTTCGTCGCATGGATCGTCGGCTGGTACGGTCGCCGCGTCGGCGACAGCAGCCGCGACCAATCGGCGATGATCGATCCCGGCGAGCTGCGCCGCCTGCGCGAGATGGCCGAAGCGCGGCGCAACGCCGCGCCCTCCGCTTCCGAGCCGCCATCGGCGACCTGACGCCCGCTCCAAGGACGGTGCCATGACCCTGCTCAGCGTCAACGTCAACAAGATCGCCGTGCTCCGAAACTCGCGCGGTGGCAGCGAGCCGGACGTCGTGCGCGCTGCGCGCACGTGCCTGTATGCGGGCGCTCATGGCATCACCGTGCATCCACGCCCGGACCAGCGCCATATCCGTCCCGATGATGTCCTCGCCTTGGCCGCGCTGGTGGACGAGAGTGGCGTCGAGCTGAACATCGAGGGCAACCCATTCGCGCCACCGCGTGATGGGTACCCAGGCTTCCTGGCCCTATGCGATGCCGCGCGTCCGGCTCAGGCCACGCTGGTGCCGGATGGGGACGGCCAGATCACCTCCGATCACGGCTTTGATTTCGCCCGCGATGGCGAACGCTTGGCGCCGTTGGTCGCCGAACTGAAGGCCCTCGGTTGCCGGGTGAGCCTGTTCGTCGATGCTGGTTGCGAGGGTCTGGAAACCGCCGCAAAGATCGGCGCTGACCGGATCGAAATCTATACCGGCCCGTTCGCGGAAGCGGCGGCGCGCGGCGATGCTTCTATCGAGCTCGCCCGTTGCGTGCGCACCGCGCGCGAGGCCCAGGCATTGGGGATGGGCGTCAATGCCGGCCACGACCTCAGCCAGGGCAATCTGGAGGAGTTCCTTGAGAACGTCCCGGATGTGTTGGAAGTGTCCATCGGGCACGCGTTGATCGGCGAAGCCCTGTACGCGGGACTGCAGCGCACCGTACAGGCATATTTAGCGATCCTCGACGACGCGACAGCGGCGGCGGAACACCGCCGCTGAGCGCCACCGCGCGCGTCAGTCGCGCATGACGATGTTGCGGATGCCGCTGGCCTCGGCCTGCGCCAACGCATCCACCAGTTGCTGGTATTCGGCGCCCTCGACCGCTTCCACCTGGAGCACCGTCTTCGGGTCCGACAACCGCGCCTCATCCATGAGAATGCGCAATGCCGACAGCGTCACCGGTCTGTCGTCCAGCGTGTAGGTGCCGCCCAAGCCGACGTTGAGCACCAGGTCGTTGGGTGGCTGCTGTTCGATCTGTCGGTCCGTGCGCTGCGGCAGGACTGCATCGATCGGCCGTGACAACAGTGGCGCCGTAACCATGAAGATGACCAGCAGTACCAGCATCACGTCCACGAGCGGCGTGATATTGATCTCGGCCAGTTCCGAACGACCTGCAGGAGCGGAGAACGCCATCGCACACCTCCTTACCGTCGGGATTGGCTCCGACGCTACGCCCGTCTCCTCCGGGTCGCAAGAGGTCTCGCCAAGCGGACGGGGCAACTGCCTTGTCCACGCAAAGAAAAACGCCGCCCAGAAGGGCGGCGTTCAAAAGGCATTGTGCGTCAGGGTTACTGCACGAAACCAATCTTCATCATCTGCGCGTTCTTCGCGGCGGCCAGGACCTTGGCCATCACGTCGTAGTGCGCTTCCGACTTCGCTTCGATGCGCAGCTCCGGCTGGTTCGTCGGGTCGCGCTGGACCTCCTGTTCCATCCGCTGCTGCAGGTCGGCCACGCTCACCGGGCTGTTGTTCCAGTAAATCGTGTTGTCGGCCTCGATACGCAGGTCGATCGGCGGCGGCGGCTCACGCAACTGCGGCGGCGGATTGATCACGCGCTGCGGCAGTGCCACCTCGATCGGATACGTCATGATCGGCGCGGTCACGATGAAGATGATCAACAGCACCAACATCACGTCCACGAGCGGCGTGACGTTGATGTCGGCCATGGGGCCCTTGCTTCCACCACTACTGAATGCCATGGCTTACTGCCCCTTCTGTTTCGTGGCCACGTAGCCGATGTCCAGCATGCCCTGGCTCTGCGCGATCTTCGTGACGTCGGCGATGGTGCCCATCTTCGTCGTCTTGTCGCCACGCAGGTTGAGCTTCGGCTGAGGCTGGAGCTGGGCCGCGCTCGAAAGGCGGGATTCCAGGATTTCCTTGGACACCGGTTCGTCGCCCCAGAACAGATCCCCGTTCTCCTTCACCGAGATGGTGATCGGCGGGGTCTTCGGCGCTTCCTTCTCCTTGTCCTGGATAAGGTTCGCCTCGGGCAGTTCGATCTTCACCTTATGCGACATCAGCGGCGCCGTGATGATGAAGATGATCAGCAGGACCAACATCACGTCCACGAGGGGCGTGACGTTGATCTCGGCCATCGGGCCACCGCTATTACCACTACTGAAAGCCATGACGGGCTCCGTCTAGAACGTTGCGTTGACTACTTGACCGCCGGCTCAGCGAACGCGCGAGCCGGTGGCGAAGAAGTCGTGCAGGTCGTGCGCGAACGTATCGAACTTGGCGATGACGGCCGCGTTCGTCTTGCTGAAGAAGTTGTAGGCGAACACGGCCGGGATCGCGACGAACAGACCGATGGCGGTCATGATCAGCGCTTCACCCACCGGGCCGGCAACGGCGTCGATCGAAGCCTGGCCGGTCGCACCGATGCGGATCAGCGCGCCGTAGATGCCCCACACCGTACCCAGCAGACCCACGAACGGCGCGGTCGCACCGACGGTGGCGAGCAGCGTCATGCCGCCCTGCAGGTTGGTGCTCTCACGGGTCACGGCCTGGCGCAGGGCGCGATCGACGAACTCCGAGCGGCTCAGGGTCTCGCCCGAACCTTCCGAACGCTGGTGGTGAGCAGCCGCCTGGGCGGCGTCCAGCGCGATCTTCGAGAACGGCTCGTTCTTCGGCTGTTCTTCCATCAGACGGATGGCGTCCTGCGCGTTCGGGGTTTCCCAGAAGGCGCTGGTGACGCGGTCAGCCTGGCCCTTCAGGCGGGTGCTGCGAAGCACGTTGATGACCGTCCAGTACCAGGACATGGCGGACATGATGACCAGGGTGAGCAGCACGACCCAGGAGACGATGAACTCGCCGGGCTTGCTGATCATTTCGCTGATCATGTGCTCGAAGCCCATTTGCGACAGGGCGTTCGCGGCGTTGGTGCCCCCGGCGGCGGCGGCGAAAAGGGTTTCCTGCAGCATGACGCTTACCTTTATATAAGTGTTGATTGAGGGTATTGCGGGTTACGAGCGAAACTGGGGACGAGAACGGAGGCCGTCCTCAACCACCCATGTTGAAGTCGACCGGCACGCGGACGCGGCCTGCGGCCTTCTGGCCATTGACCACCGAGGCGTTGAAGCGCCACTTGCGGGCCGCCTCCATCGCCGCGCGGTCGAGGTCGCGGTTGCGGCTGGACTTCTCCACCGACACGTTGGTCACGTTGCCGTTGGCGTCCACGTCGATGATCAGGATAACCGTGCCTTCGATACCGGCGCGCGCGGCGGCGGGCGGGTAGCGGGGCGGGTTCATGTTCTTGGACGAAATGTCCACGCTGGCGCCGATGTCCGGCGTCGGCGACGGCGGGGCCGGCGGCGACGGCGGGCTCACGATGTCGGTCGGTCGCGGCTCGGCGATGTCGACCGGCGGCGCTTCCGGCGGCGGCGGCAGTGGGGTGGTCTTAGGCGGCGCCAGGTTCTTCACCGGCGGCGGCGGAGTGTCGTCCTTCGGCGGCGGCGGCGGCGGCGGCGGGGGAGGCGGCGGGGCGTCGACGATCACCACGGAGGTGCGACGCTCCTGCTCCTTCTCCGCCGGCGGAGCGACGGCCGGGATCAGCAGTGCAAGCAGGGCTGCTGCGTGCAGTGCGATCACGAAGGCAATACCGATGATACGGGGCCAGTTGAGGCCCGTGTCCTCTTCTTGGTCCCGATACCTGTTGATGACCAGTTGTTCAGCCATGCGCCAATTAACTCAAGGTTGATACGGGCGCCAGGGCGCCTCGTTAGTTCTGGATTCTGCCGGCGAGCTTTTCACCGGCGGAATCCCCAGCTTATACCAATCCGGCTCCCCGGTGCCATCATCCGTATGGATTTTTGGCCTTCGGTGTCACGGATTCCCGTTACGGGAGCGCGATGATCTTTTTCGCGTCTTCCGGCTTCTTCAGACCCTTGTCCAGCGCCGCCCGGGCCGCGACCTTGGCTTCGGGGATTCGGCCTTCCTGCCACAGCACCCGGGCGAGGTTGAGGTAGGTGTCGCCGTTCGTGCCCAGCGGCGCGGCCTTCTGCCAAGCCTCGATCGCCTGCGGGATCTGCTCGGAATAGTAGTAGGCCTGCGCCAGGGCGAGCTGGGTCTGGAAGTCCGGCTTCAGCAGCCCCTTCTGCAAGCCCTCGTTGACGACGGAGATGACTTCCTTCTCCTTGCCGTCCATGTTGGCGTAGGTGATAAAGAGCTGCTTGTAGTCCTTCTCTTCGGTCATCAGGCCGGAGCTGCGCATCTTTTCGAGCACAGCGGCCGCCTTGGCTTCCTGCTCGGAGTTCAGATAGATGCTGGCCAGGTTCATCTGGGCACGCTTGTCGTTGGGCGACTTGGCTGCCATTGCTTCGGCGACCTTCAGGGCATCGGCGGTCTTGCCGGACTCCTGATAGCAAACCATCAGAATCTGGGTCCAGTTGTCGACCTTGTCCTGCGGGTTGGTCGAGGTCTCGATCGCTTGTTTCAACGGCGCAATGCAGTCCGCGTAACGCTCGGCCTGGTAGAGGTACTGGCCCTGGAACGCGAGATCTGCCGGCCGCTTGCTCTTGGAGTCCGCGAAATACTTGTCCAGCGTGGCGAAACCGTTGGTGTAATCGTCTTTCTGCAGCTGGATCTGCGCCAGCTGCAGCTGCAACTGGAAGTGCTGATTGTTGCTCAGCGCATTCGCATCCACCGCCTGCTTCAGGTACGCCTCGGCACCCGCTTCATCATCGGTGTTCAACGCCGCCTGCGAGGCGATCTGGGCGGCTAGTGCCTTGTCGTAGTTGTTGGCGGCTTCGTTGGCGATGATTTCATCGGCCAGCGTACGGGCGGCGGCATATCCCTGCTGCTGCTTGGCTTCGTCTTCCTGCTCGATGGCCTTGTTATAGGTCTCGATCAGTTTGTTGAGTTTGGTCTGCACCTTCGGCGACCCTTTGACCGTCGGCTCCTCGCGCGTGGCATCGGGGAACAGCACTTCTTCCTTTTTCTGCTGCTGTTCGTTGCGACGGGCAGCGTCTGCGTCGAAGGCGACGCCGCCAGCAAGCGCGCCAAACAGCGCAAGGCTGAGCAGGGTGGTCTTGGGGGTCAGGAGCTTCATGTCAAACCTCGTGGGGCCTTGCGGGAGATGCCACTGCATCCCGCCCGCGTGCGGGGCCGGCAAAACTAACAGAAACCGAGGTGAGGCGGATACCGTTCCGTGTGCTGCTACGCAGCAATACCGGACCGTGTGTCAGCCGCATTTCGGTGCGTTTCCGGCCTTCCTGGCCGCCTCGTACGTGGGCACGAGGGTGGGCGCATCGCGTTCCAGTTCCCGGATGCGATTGGCCGGATCGGGGTGGGTCGACAACCATTGCGGCGATCGGCCGCCGCTGGCGGCCATCATGTTCTGCCAGAGGCCGACAGCCTGACGCGGATCGAAACCCGCTTGCGCCATCAATCGCTGTCCGACGATATCGGCTTCGCTTTCCTGCTCCCTCGAGCCTGGGAGCAGAAAGACCGTTTGAGCGGTCATGCCGCCGATCTGGCTGGCCGTATTGGCAGCGCCCTGACCGTAGCGCGCGCCGAGCAGGGCACTGATGACTCCGACGCCCGTCTGCGCGCCCATCTGGCGGGTGATGCGCTCTTCATGGTGGCGCGCAATCACATGGCCGATTTCATGCCCAAGCACGGCGGCCAACTGGTCCTGGTTCTTGGCGACGGTGAAAATGCCGGTATTCACGCCGACCTTGCCTCCCGGCAACGCGAACGCGTTGGGCTCGTTGTCGGTGAAGACCGCAGTCTCCCACGCGACGCTGCGCTGCTCGGGTGGGAGCTGCCGAACCAGCGCATTGACCACGCAGGTGACGTAGGCGTTCTGTTTTGCGTCCCGGTTAAGGGTCTCCTTTGCCTTGGTCTCGGCAAAGGCCTGCGCGCCCAACTGGTCCAGCTGGGCCTGCGAAACACCGCCCACCATCTGCGTGCGGCCGGTGGGCGAGGTGGTGGTCGCGCACGCCGTCATGCTCAATGCGACAGCGAAAGCCAGTATCCGAAGTTTCATGCGCGCCCCCTGCGGCGGTGTACACGGCAGGAGTCTGGAGAAGGACATCTTAAACTTTCGTCAATCACATTAAGCCTGCGCACCGCTGTAAACCTGAAGGACAGCGAGCGCTAGCGCATTGTTCAGGATATGAGCCCCAATGGGCGCCCAGAGTGTCCCGGTGGCCCGGTACAAAGCCGCGAAAACGGCACCCATCCCGGCGTAGACGACGATCAGGAACAACGTGCTGGTCGCCGGCTTGCCATTGAGGCCGGGCATCTCGTGCACCAGGGCAAAGACCACACTGCTCAGCAGCAGACCGAGCATCGGCCAGCCTGCCTGCCAAAGCCGCCCGAACAGCACGCGACGGAACAGCAGTTCCTCGTAGAGCGGTGCCAGGACGACGGCGAACAACGCCAGGAACACGGGGTACTGCGCGAAACCGGCTTCGATCAGTTCCAGATTGCTCGGCGTGAGATCAAGGCCGAGTGCCCGTCCTAGGCCGGTCAATAGAGTACTGAGAAGGAAGGTCGCCACGCCTCCCAGCAGGACAAGCCACCACGTCCGCGGACGCCGTGTCGCAGTCCAGGACGTGGATCGCTCGATGGAGGTCGCGCGTCGGCGCCAGAAGTACAGCACCAGGGCGGCACCCCCGGTACTGACGAGCGTAAGCAGGATCAGGAACAGCACCGGCGGTGTTCCGACCGCTGACTGCAACTGCGCTGCGCTGAGGTCGTTGCCTTGCCGCGCCAATTGCACGCCGCGCCATGCAGACCAGCCGAAGATACCCACCATCATCGTCGAGAACGACAGCAGGATCGCCAATACGACATCCAGCGCGAACGCGGACAACGCAGCGCGCAGCGGCGCGTTGCCGCCGGCCTGCGCCGGATCGTACGGGCTCGTCGTCATCCCCGAGGCGTCACACGTCGAGGTTCGAGACCTTCAGCGCGTTGTCTTCGATGAATTCGCGGCGTGGTTCCACCACATCGCCCATCAGCGTGCTGAAAATCTGATCGGCGGCGACTGCGTCTTCGATGCGGACCTGCAACAGACGACGCGTATCGGGATTGACCGTGGTGTCCCACAGCTGCTCGGGATTCATTTCGCCCAGGCCCTTGAAGCGCTGGATGCTGCGACCCTTCTTGGCTTCCTCGAGCAACCACGCCTGCGCATCGGCGAACGTGGCCACCGGTTGCGCCTTGTTGCCGCGGATGACCTGCGCGCCTTCGCGCACCAGACCGTGCAACAACGATGCGGCCTCGCGCAGCGGACGCAGTTCGCCGCTTTCGAAGGCCGACAGCGACAGCACCTGCACCAGTTCCTCGCCCATGTGTCGGCGCATCGCCAGCAGCGCGGCAGGGCGCTGTTCGGTCGCCGGCTGCAGCGTCAGCGAATAGCGTGCACTGCCGAGGCTGCCACGATTGAGCTTGGCTTCCAGTGCGGCGAGTTCATGGCGCTCGTCGATGTTCTGCTGCAGGTGCTCCGCGTCGAGCGGCGTGAAGTCGATCAGCGACTCCAGCAGCACCGGATCGTAGCGGTGCGCATTGCGCGCGATGGTGTCGCGGGCGGTGGTGAAGACGAGCAGCAGCTTCTCGAGTGCTTCGCCCGAAATCGGCGGCTCGCCATCGGCGGGCACCAGCGACGCACCTTCGACTGCGTTGTTCGCCAGGTAGACGTTGAGCGCTGCGTCATCCTTGAGATAGAGCTCCTGCTTGCCCTGCTTGAGCTTGTACAGTGGCGGCAGGCCGATATAGACGTGGCCGCGCTCGATCAGCTCCGGCATCTGCCGGTAGAAGAACGTCAGCAGCAGTGTGCGGATGTGCGAACCGTCGACGTCGGCGTCGGTCATGATGATGATGCGGTGGTAGCGCAGCTTGTCCGGGTTGTACTCGTCCTTGCCGATGCCGGTGCCGAGTGCGGTGATCAGGGTGCCGACCTCGGCGCTGGCGAGCATGCGGTCGAAGCGCGCGCGTTCCACGTTGAGGATCTTGCCGCGCAGCGGCAGCACGGCCTGGTTCTTGCGGTTGCGACCCTGCTTGGCAGAACCGCCCGCGGAGTCGCCCTCGACGATGAAGAGTTCGGACAGCGCCGGATCCTTCTCCTGGCAGTCGGCCAGCTTGCCGGGCAAGCCGGCGATATCCAGCGCACCCTTGCGGCGGGTCAGGTCACGCGCTTTGCGGGCAGCCTCGCGGGCGCGGGCGGCGTCGACGATCTTGCCGGCGATCGCGCGGGCCTCGTGGGGGTGTTCCTGCAGGAACTCCTCCAAACGTGCACCGAACGTGCTCTCAACGACCGGTCTGACGTCGGAACTGACCAGTTTCTCCTTGGTTTGCGAGGAGAAGCTGGGATCCGGGACTTTGACCGACAACACGGCGATCATGCCTTCGCGCATGTCGTCGCCCGACAGGTTGACCTTCGCCTGCTTGGCGATGCCGCTCTGTTCGATGTAGTTCGTCAACGTGCGCGTCAGCGCGGCACGGAAGCCGATCAGGTGGGTACCGCCATCCTTCTGAGGGATGTTGTTGGTGAAGCAGAACATCGTTTCCTGGTAGGCGTCGGTCCATTGCAGCGCGACTTCCACCGTAATGCCGTTCTGTTCGCCACTGACCGAGATCACGTTCGGATGCAGCGGTGTCTTGAGGTGGGCAAGGTGCTCCACGAAGCTGCGGATGCCGCCTTCGTAGTGGAAATCGTCGTGGCGGCCTTCGCCGCGCTCGTCGACCAGCACGATCTTGACGCCGGAGTTGAGGAACGACAGCTCGCGCAAGCGGCGGGCCAGGATGTCGTAATGAAACTCGACGTTGCCGTGGAAGGCGGTTACCGATGGCCAGAAGCGCAAGGTGGTGCCGCGCTTGGTGGAGTTTTCGATCTGGTTCAACGGACCCAGGGCGGCACCGTTGCTGTATTCCTGGCGATAGTGGAACCCGCCCTGGAAGATATCCAGCTGCAGTTTTTCAGAGAGCGCATTGACCACGCTCACGCCCACGCCGTGCAGGCCGCCAGACACCTTGTAGCTGTTGTCGTCGAACTTGCCGCCTGCGTGGAGCACGGTCATGACGACTTCGGCGGCAGACACCTCACGGCCGAGCTTGGCGCTCATTTGCGCATGCTTGCCGACCGGAATGCCGCGACCGTTGTCGGAAACCGAGACCGAACCATCAGCATGGATGGTGACCGCCACATGGTCGGCATGGCCGGCCAGCGCTTCGTCGATCGAATTGTCGACGACCTCGAACACCATGTGGTGCAGGCCCGTGCCGTCATGCACGTCGCCGATGTACATGCCGGGACGCTTGCGAACCGCTTCCAGCCCTTCCAGGGCGGTGATGCTGTTGGCGTCGTACGTATTGCCGTTCGGTGCAGAAGAGGTCGTTTCGTCGGTCATTCGCTTCGTGTCGGCTTCATGGCGGGCGCCGCGCCACCGGGCCGGTGGGCGCATTGCGGGAGCCAAGGGATCAATGCGGAATTATAGCACTGGTGGGCACTTAGCCCCTGTTTCAAGGCTTGGGCAGACGCTGGACAATGCCTTGTTCCACGTGGAACAAGGCGGGTCGAACGACAGACTCATCCAAGCCTGGGGGTGCTTCAGTCCCCGTGATGAACACTTGAGCGCCGCTGGCCAGCAGCCGCTCAAGGATCCGGCGCTGATGATGCCGATCCAGCTCGGACGCGAGGTCGTCCAGTGCGATCACCGGCCATTCTCCGCGGCGACGGGCGAAATCCTGGGCCTGTGCCAACAGGCAGGACAAGGCCGTCAGCTTGGCCTGGCCCCGCGAGAGGGTTTCGCGCTGGGGTAGGGTGGAGTAGTCGATGCGCCAGTCGGCCCGATGCGGTCCTACGGTGGTGTAGCCCGCAGCCCGATCCCGATCCCGTGCTAGCAGCAGCGCGTCAGCCAGCGACAGTTCGTGTCGGCGCCAGCCCGGGGAAAATTGCAGCGACGCCACTCCAAGCGAAGGGGCCAGTTCACGGACAACCGTAGCCAGGTCGTCCTGAAGCGCATCAAGGTACCCCTGGCGATGGGCCGTGAGGGGTTCTCCTGCTTCCGCGAGCTCGTGGTCCCAGGCATCGAGCTGCCCACCACCAATGCCCGCCTTCAACAGCGTATTTCGCTGCTTCAAGGCACGGGCATAGCGACGCCACAGGGGAAGGAAGCCTCCTTCACGCCCCTGTTCCACGTGGAACAACCCCCAATCCATGAAACGACGGCGAGGTTCGCCGCCGCCCGTCACCAAGGCGTGGCTCCCTGGCTCGAAGCTGACGACGGCCAAGGCGGCACAGAGATCGCCCAACTGGGCCACGTTTTCGCCATCAAGCCGACCGGTCCACGCCTGGCCGCTATGCCGTAGACCGGCCCGCCGCTGGCGTCCCTGGGCATCTTCTCGCCATTCGACGAACACCTCGATAGCGTCGGCACCTGTTCGCACTAACCCGTCCCGCACCCGGCCCCGAAAACTGCGGCCATAAGCCATCAGGTGCAGGGCCTCCAGCAGACTGGTCTTGCCGGCGCCGTTGTCGCCCGTGATCAGGTTAAGTCCGGCCTCCGGCGCCAACGACACGTGGGGAAAGCGTCGCAGTCCACTGGCCTCCAGCCGAGTCACCCGCATCGAGACGCCCTACGCGGCGTATCGCGAACGAAATCTGGGAGGGGCGCAGGGCGATCGGACGACGGCGACATGGCGGGAATTCTACGTGAGCGATTTCCAGTACCGGGCCGCTGCCACCTCCCTGGACCCTGAAACGGCATCGCCCGGCGTGTGCCGGGCGAAGCGTTGTGTTCCACGTGGAACAGGCTCGTCAGAGGCGCAGCGGCATGACGACGTGGCGCGACTTCTCGCTGCTGGCCTCGCGGACCAAGGCAGAGGAGTTCGCATCACGCAGCTGCAGGACGATGTGCTCGTCGCGCAGCGCCGACAGCGCATCCAGCAAGTAGTTCACGTTGAAGCCGATCGCCAGGCCATCGACCTTGGTGTCGGCCTCGATCTCTTCCTGGGCTTCTTCCTGCTCCGGGTTGTGGGCGCTGATCTTCAGCTGACCCGGCGACACCTCGACGCGTACGCCCCGGTACTTCTCGTTCGAAAGGATGGCGGCACGCTGGAGCGCAGCGCGCAGTACTTCACGATCCAACAGCACTTCGCGGTCCGCACCAATCGGGATCACTGCGGCGTAGTCGGGGAAGCGGCCATCGATCAGTTTCGAGGTGAAAGTGACGTCGTCGCGCTTCACGCGGATATGACTGCGACCGACTTCCAGTTCCAGACTGCGGTCGCCGCCTTCCAGTAGCCGCTGGAGTTCGGTTACACCCTTGCGCGGCACGATGATCTGGCGCTTGCCGACCGGCGCGCCTTCGAGCTGTGATTCGCACAGGGCCAGACGATGACCATCGGTCGCCACGCAGCGTAGCGTGCGCTCGCTGAGGTCGAACAGCAGGCCATTGAGGTAATAGCGAACGTCCTGCTGCGCCATCGCGAAGGAGGTGCGTTCGATCAGCTCCTTGAGCGTCGCTTCCGGCACTTCGATCCGCTCGGTGGCTTCCACTTCGTCGACCGACGGGAAATCGTTGGCCGGCAGGGTCGCCAAGGTGAACCGGCTGCGTCCCGCCTGCACCGTCACCTTGTCGCCGGTCTGGCTTACGGTGACTTTGCTGCCATCGGGCAATGCGCGAATGATGTCGAACAGCTTGCGCGCGGGGATCGTGGTTTCGCCGTCCTGCGCGTCGTCCACGGCGCTGCGGGAAATCATCTCAACTTCCAGATCGGTACCCGTCAGCGACAGCTGTCCGTTCTGTACCTGCACCAGAAAATTCGCCAGGACCGGCAGGGTCTGCCGGCGTTCGACCACGTTGACCACCTGGGCCAAGGGCTTGAGGAATGCTTCGCGCTGCAGACTGAAACGCATGAGTGTGGGAGCCCCTTCGCTTTTGATTTTAGGACTAAAAACTTAAAAGCTGGTGGTGATGGTAGGGCGAAAAACACGGGAAAACCTACCTAACACCATGATTATTAATGCTTTTATGCCACCCGCAACCCAGTGGACAGGGCGTAGCGAAGTGGTGCGGGAACTTGTGGATAACTTCAGCCCCCAAAATGCTGCACATCTTGTCCACAACCGATCCCGCCGATTGTCCACGAAGTTGTGCGTTGCGACCGTCGCCGGGGTTTCCGACAATGGCCCCACGGTGATCGCAGGCCCGATGCGAAGGCCTGAGGGGCCTTACTCGCTGAGCTTGCGGATCAGCTTGTCCCAGTCCTCGCGCAACTTGCCGTCGGCCTCCATGAGGCTGCGGATCTGGCGACAGGCGTGCAGCACGGTCGTGTGGTCACGACCGGCGAACGCATCGCCGATCTCCGGCAGGCTGTGTTCGGTCAGTTCCTTCGCCAAGGCCATCGCCACTTGCCGCGGACGCGCCAATGAACGCGTGCGCCGCTTGGACAGCAGGTCCTTGATTTGCAGACCATAGTAGTCTGCCACGGTCTTCTGGATATTGGGGATGCTGATGGCCTGCTGCTGCGCGCGCAGCAGGTCGCGCAGGGTTTCCTGGGCGAACTCCGGTGTTATCGCCCGCCCCGTGAAGTTGGCCCGGGCCGCCAGGGTGTTGAGCGCACCTTCCAGATCGCGCACGTTGCTGCGCATCTTCTTGGCGAGCAGGAACGCCACGTCGTCGGGAATCTGCGCACCACGCTCATGTGCCTTGGCCAGAACGATCGCTGCGCGTGTTTCGAAATCGGGCGGATCGATCGCCACGCTCAGGCCCCAGGCCAGGCGCGACTTCAAGCGCGGCTCCAGGCCCTCCACCTCGCGCGGATAGCGGTCGCAAGTCAGGATGATCTGCTGGCGGCCATCGAACAGCGCGTTGAAGGTATGGAAGAACTCTTCCTGCGTGCGGTCCTTGCCGGCGAAGAACTGGATGTCGTCGATCAGCAGCGCATCCACTTGCTGGAAGCGGCGTTTGAACTGGTCCATCGACTTTTCGATTAGCGCCTTGGTCATCGCGCTGAAGAACTGTTCGCTGCGCAGGTACAGCACGCGCGCGGCCGGATTCTGCCGGCGTAGCTCGTTGCCTGCAGCGAACATCAAATGGGTCTTGCCCAGACCGGTACCGCCGTAAAGCAACAGCGGGTTGTGCGCGCGGTCGCCCGGCTTCTGCGCGGCCTGCCAGGCGGCGGCGCGGCCGAGCTGGTTGCTGCGGCCCTCGACGAAGTTGTCGAAGGTGTAGTGCGTGTCCAGATTGCCGTCGAAAGGCTCCACCGGCGTAGCGTTGGCGCGCGTACCACCCGCAACAGCCGGTGCGGCACTTGGCTCGGCAGGCTTGTTGCGCGAACCGATCTCCAGCGACACATCATCGTGCCCGGCGAAATGGTCGAGCAACTCGCGGATCCGGCCGAGATAACGCTCGCGCACTTGTTCCACGATGAACGCGTTGGGTGCGTACAGCACCACGGCATTGCTGCGCTGCTCGGCCTGCAAGGGCTTCAACCAGGTGTGTACGTCCTCGGCCGGCAATTCGGCTTCCAGGCGTTCGAGGCAACGGGGCCAGGCATCCATCAGGTGGAACAACTCGCGATAGGTATTGGGGTCGAACACGCTGTCCCGCGATGCCGGCGCCGGTATCGCGAAGGTGTCGTCGATGGGGCCGGCCAGACTACCACCGGGGCCCGGACCCGCCAACGATCCTGTGCATAAGATGTGGATGAATGGACGAACGGCGTGCCGACCCCGCATCAGTCGGACCGCTTGCGATGAAAGTGGAGGGGGAGTTGACCGTAAGCCGGTGCTTCCTATAGAATTTCCGGTTCTTTCCACCCGAACACGCCCGAGGGCCCCATGGCCACCAAGCGCACTTACCAACCCAGCAACCTGAAGCGCAAGCGCGACCACGGTTTCCGTGCCCGTATGGCCACTGCCGATGGCCGCAAGATCCTGGCCCGTCGCCGTGCCAAGGGCCGCAAGCGCCTGACCGCCTGATGGCGACTTGGCCGCATCGCGCGGCCAAGGCACCCATGCGTTCCTTGCATCACCAGAAGCCCGCCCGGTCACGAGCGGGCTTCTTGCTGATATGAGCACCGGCTTCCCGCGTTCCGCGCGGGTACGTGCACGCGCTGACTATGCGCGCGTGTTCGACAGTGCCCGACGTACGTCCGATCCCCTGATGAGCCTGCACTGGCTGCCGGGCGACGGCCCTGCGCGCCTCGGCCTGGCCGTGTCGCGCAAGGTGGATACGCGCGCCGTGATGCGCAACCGCATCAAGCGGCAGCTACGCGAGCATTTCCGTCGACTGCGCGACCGCCTTCCCGGCGGCGACTACGTCGTGGTCGCGCGCGCGCCGGCGGCGAAGGCCGAGCCGCTCCAGCTGCGCGCCACGTTCGAACGCGTCCTGACCCGTGCTGGCGCATTGCCCGCATCGGCACCGGGCGGCACAATGCCGCCGGGCTTGAATTCGCCGCCGCCGCCACCCACTCCTCCTTCTCCGACCAAACCGGTTCCCGACGCCGGTTGAGACTGCCTGCCTGATGAACCAGACCCGTGTATTCCTGATCTTCGCCTGGCTGATGGTGGCGACCCTGTTGTGGTTCGAATGGAGCCGGGACAAGGCAGCGCCCGCACCGGCGGCCACGGTGGCCGCCCAAACCACGGGCACCTCGACCGGCAGCACGGTGCCTTCAGCGACCCCGGTCGCGGCGACGCCCGCCGGAACGGTACCGGCCGCACCGACGGAGGCGCCTGCGGTGGCCGGCGTCTCGCCTGCCGCTCGCTCCGCGGCCGCGCGCGTGACCCTCAGCAACGACGTCCTGCGCCTGGTGCTGGATGGTGGCAGCGTGCTGCAGGCCGACCTGTTGCATTACCCCGCCAGCAAGACCCCCGGCAGTGGCCCGGTGCGCTTGTTCAGCGATGATCCGCAGCATTACTACGTGGCGGAGAGCGGCTGGGTCAGCAGTGGCGGCAAGGCGCCCGACCATCATGCGTTCGTGCCGGAGAACGGGGCGGGCGAAGCGGTCCTGGCCCAGGGCAGCGACAGCATCAGCATGCCGTTCGTGTGGCAGGGCCCGGATGGTGTCACCATCCGCCGCACGTACACGCTCAAGCGCGCCAGCTACGAAGTCGAAGTCAGCGATCAGGTAGTCAACGCCGGCGCAGGCACGTGGCAAGGCACCGTCTACCGCCAGTTGTTGCGCACGCCGCCGCAAGTGAAGAGCGGCATGACGAATCCGGATTCCTTCAGCTTCAACGGCGCCACCTGGTGGGACGGCGGCTACCAGCGCCGCAAGTTCAACGAGGACTACCTGGAAGATGGCCGCGTCGACAAGCAGGTCAAGGACGGCTGGATCGCGATCCTCCAGCACCACTTCTTCAGTGCGTGGATCCCGCAGTCCACCGATACCACCACGATCTCGCTGGATACGCCGGCAGGCAACACGCAGGCATTGATCCGGGAAATGGGCCCTGGCGTGAACGTCGGTCCGGGGCAGCAGGCCACCACGACCGCACGTTTGTGGGTGGGCCCCAAGCTGGTCGACAAGATCAAGCAGACCAACGTCACCGGTCTGCACCGCGTGGTGGACTACAGCCAGTTCGCGATCTTCGATTTCATCGGCCAGGGCCTTTTCTTCATCCTCAACGGGCTGCACGGCTTCATCGGCAACTGGGGCTGGGCGATCATCGGCCTGGTGATCCTGGTGAAGCTGGCGCTGTATCCGTTGTCCGCCGCGCAGTACAAGAGCTTCGCCAAGATGCGCAAGTTCCAGCCGCGCATCCAGCAGTTGAAGGAACGCTACGGCGACGACAAGCAGAAGTTCCAGGTCGCCATGATGGAGCTGTACAAGAAGGAGAAGATCAACCCGATGGGCGGCTGCCTGCCGATCCTCGTGCAGATGCCGGTGTTCCTGGCGCTGTACTGGGTGCTGGTGGAGTCGGTCGAACTGCGCCAGGCGCCGTGGTTCGCCTGGATCCAGGACCTCACCGCGCGCGATCCGTACTTCATCCTGCCCGTGCTCAACATGCTGGTGATGTGGCTGACGCAGAAGCTGACGCCGGCGCCGGGCATGGATCCGATGCAGCAGAAGATGATGCAGTTCATGCCGCTGGTGTTCGGCGTGATGATGGCCTTCTTCCCCTCGGGTCTGGTGCTGTACTGGGTGACCAACGGTGCGCTCGGCCTGCTGCAGCAGTGGTGGATGACCAAGCGCCATGGCGAATCGGCCACGCCGCCGAAGACCGCCATCGCGAAGTAAGCCGCCGCAGCTCAGTAACCGCCACGAAGCCCGCCCTCCGGCGGGCTTCGTGTTTCCGCTACGCTAAAAGCCCGGGCCAACGCGATATCCCATGAACGCAGTGCAGGACACCATCGTCGCGATCGCCAGTGCGCCGGGTGCGGGCGGCGTCGGCATCGTGCGGTTGTCGGGTCCCGAAGCGCGTCGCATCGCGCAGACGATCTCAGCGCGCGCGCTGCAGCCGCGTCGCGCGCACCACGTCCGTTTCCTCGAAGCCGATGGCGCCGCCATCGATGATGGCATCGCGCTTTCCTTCCCTGCGCCCGCCAGCTTCACCGGAGAGGATGTCGTCGAATTGCAGGCGCATGGCAGTCCTGTCGTACTGCAGCAACTGGTGGCGCGCGCTTGTTCGCTCGGCGCCCGTGCAGCAAGGCCGGGCGAATTTTCCGAGCGCGCCTTCCTCAACGGGAAGTTGGATCTGGCGCAGGCAGAAGCCATCGCCGACCTGATCGCCGCTGCCGATACGCGCGCGGCCCGCGCGGCCCGACGCTCGCTCGACGGTGCGTTCTCGCAACGCGTCGACGCGTTGGGGGCGCACCTGCTGGCCCTGCGCGTGCATGTCGAAGCGGCCATTGATTTCGCCGACGAACCGCTCGATACGCTCGGCGGCGATCAGGTGCGCGCGCGCTTGTCCGTCGCGCGGGAAGGACTCGACGCGCTGATCGTCGACGCCGAGCGTGGGCGCAAGCTGCGCGATGGCGTGCATGCGGTGATCGTGGGTCCCCCCAACGCGGGCAAGAGCTCGCTGCTCAATGCGCTGGCAGGCAGCGATCGCGCCATCGTCACCGACGTCGCCGGCACCACGCGCGACACGCTGCGGGAGACGATCCGCCTGGATGGACTGGAATTGCACCTGGTAGATACCGCCGGACTGCGCGACGGCGGCGATGCGATCGAGCGCGAAGGCATGCGTCGCGCGCGCGCCGAACTGCAGCGCGCCGACGTGGCGCTGGTGGTGGTCGACGCGCGGGATCCGGGGGCCGGCCGCGCGGCCGTCGCCGATGACATTGCCGGCGTCCCTGCAGTGCTGTGGATCCACAACAAGGTGGACCTGCTGCCCGAGGCACCGCTGGACGACGTCATGACCGTGCACGTCTCGGCGGCGCGGGGCACCGGTCTCGAGGCGCTGCACCGGCGACTACGCGCGCTGGCGACCGGCCATGCGGCCGAGGGTGCCGAAGGCGAATTCTCCGCGCGCGCGCGCCATGTCGAAGCCCTGCACAGGGCGGCGGACCATGCCGGCAAGGCCCATCTGCACCTCCAGCACGAACACCTCGAGCTGACGGCAGAGGAGCTGCGGCTGGCGCACGATGCCCTGGGCGAGATCACGGGCCGGATCAGCGCCGACGACCTGCTGGGCCACGTGTTCTCCACGTTCTGCATCGGCAAGTAGCGCTCAAGCACCGAATCGCGATAAAAGTGTGACGCGCATCAAGTGTGGTCGGTGAGGCGCCGACGTACCCTGAGCATCGGGTAGGGGTACCCGAAACAGGCATCGCACCGCTCTCCCCTGGGCCTCCGGTCGGGAAGGAGGCCGGACCGCAGGCCAGCGCCACTCGATCCACCCCGGGGCCGTGCAGACACGGTGCTGGGGGATCGCCATCATTAGAAACGTTCTTTGGGGGAGTAGAAACGATGTCCTTGATCCGCATGACCGGGCGCCTGCGCTATGCCGCGCCGCTGTTGCTGGTCGTTGCTGTGGCCGCCTGCTCGAAGCAGGATGAAGCCGCAGCACCGGCCGCAACCACTGCCGCTACGCCTGCCGCTACGCCGCCCCCGCCGGCGGTGTCCGCCCAAGTCCAGGCCATGGATGCTGATGCCTTGCGCGAAGCGGCCACCAAGGCGCTGCGCGAAAACCGTATCTATGCCCCTGGCGGCGACAACGCGATGGAGTACTACCTCGCGCTGCGCGACAAACTCCCCAACGATCCGGGCGTCACCAGTGCCCTGACGGACCTGTTGCCCTACACGGTGATCGCCGCCGAACAGAGCATCGCGCGCGAGGAATTTCCCGAAGCGCAGCGGCTGGCCGCGATCATCGAGAAGGCCGATCCGAAGCAGCCGGCGTTGCCGCGTCTGCAGCAGAGCATCACCACGGCCCAACAGGCGGTCGCGCAGCGTGCCGTCACCGACGAAGCCGCCAAAACGAAGGCCGCTGAAGACGCGAAGCTGAAGGAGCAGCAGCGCCTGACCCAGCAAGCCGAGCAGCAGCGCGTCACCGAGGCCGCGGCCGCCCAGCAGCTCGCGCAGCAACAGGAAGCCGCGCGCGCAGAAGCCGCGCGCCAGGAGTCCGAGCGCCAGGCCGCCGCGCAGCGAGAGGCCGCCGAGCGCCAGGCTGCGGCAGCGCGTGCGGCAGCACCCGCGGCCGCACCGAGCCAGGCATTGCGCGCAGTCAGCACGCCTGCACCGCGCTATCCCACCGAAGCCCTGCGGTCCGGTACCCAGGGTGAGGTGCTGGTCGAGATCACCGTCGGTACGGATGGCTCGGTGACCAACGCGCGCGTCGTCCGCGCCACGCCCGCCCGCGTCTTCGATCGCGAAGCATTGAATGCCGTGCGCCGTTGGCGCTTCGAGCCACTGGATGCGCCGGTCACCACGCGCCGCACGATCGGCTTCAGCCCGGGCGGTTGATCCTCGCCTGACTAGAAACGGGAAACGCCGGCTCCACGCCGGCGTTTCCTTTTAGCGGGACCCGAAAGGGAACGGCCACCTCGCGGTGGCCGTTTGGACGAAACCGACACGGACATCATCCGGCGATCGCGAGTTTCTCCTGGTGGTAACGCCGGACCGCCGCGAACCACAGCAAGGCCGCCACGCCGAACGCAGCACCCACGTAGATCAGCCATGTCTGCGCGCTGATGTACTCATTGCGGATGACCTTCAGCAGCAGCTGGTTCTGCGCGAGGAACGGCACGGCGAACTGCCAGAGTTGGCTCTTCAGCGGGTTTGCCATCAATGCGAAGGTGGGGATCATCGGCAGCAGCATCAGCCAGGTCATGTGGCTCTGCGCCTCCTTCATGCTCTTGGCCGACGCCGCCAGGTACGTGAGCAGCGACGTACCGATGAACAGCATCGGGACCAGGATCAGCAGCATCTTGCCGATCGCCAGGAAGGACACGTTCAATTGCCGTCCCAGTGTGCCAGCGAACTGCGCGCTGAACTTGAAAGCGAGCAGGGTGAGCAGCAGGGTGGCCAGGCCGATCACGCACGCGGCGGCGATCTTGCCGCTGACGACCGCACTGCGTGGTGCGGGGGTCGCCAGCAAGGGCTCCAGCGACTGGCGTTCGCGCTCGCCGGCCGTTGCGTCGAGGATCAGGTAGGCGCCGCCGATGAAAGACGTCAGGATCAGCAGGTAGGGCAGCAGCACCGACAACAGCATGCCCTGCTTGGCCTCGGGCGTGGCCATGTCCTGCAAACCGATGTTGACCGGCCGCGCGACCGACGCATCCACACCGCGTGCGAGCAGGCGCAACGCACCGACTTGCTGGCTGTAGGCGTTCAGCGCCGCCTGCAAGCGTTGCGTCGGGATGTCCGCGTCACGACGCGTGCTGTCGCGGATGATCTCAACCAGCGCGGGACGACCGTTGCGCCAGTCTTCGGCATAGTCGGGGCTGATGCGCAGCGCGGCATCGATTTCCTGCGAGCGGATTGCCACATCCAGGTTCTGTGGCGCCGCTGCGGCGGTGATGCCGTTGGTGGCGAGGAACTTCACCAGGTTCGGCGCGTGCTCGGCGCCGACCATCGGGATCTCCAGCGTCTTGTCGACCTGGGTACGGATGCGGTTCTCGGTCAGGTAGCCCATGCCGAGCATCAGCGCCGGATACAGCAGCGGGCCGAGGAAAAGGGCCAGCGCCAGCGTGCGGCGATCGCGGGAGAGGTCGCGCAATTCCTTACGCATCACGGTGAAAACGGTACGGAACATGTTCATGCCACCAGGCCCTCCTCCGAACCGATCACTTTGACGAATGCATCCTCCAGGTTGTCCTCGCCCGCCTGCTCGCGCAGCTCGTCGGCGGTGCCGGCGGCGACCACCGTGCCCTTGGCGATGATGACGATGCGGTCGCAGAGCGCAGCGACCTCTTGCATGATGTGGCTGGAGAAGATCACGCAGCGGCCCTCGTCGCGCAGTTGGCGCAGGAAGCCGCGCATCGCGCGCGTGGTCATCACGTCCAGGCCGTTGGTAGGCTCATCGAGGATGACATTGCGCGGGTCGTGGACCAGCGCGCGGGCGATCGCGGTCTTGGTGCGCTGGCCCTGGCTGAAGCCCTCGGTCTGGCGGTCGAGGATGTCGCCCATGTCGAGTGCATCGGACAACGCTTGCGTGCGTGCCGCGATCTGCGCCGCCGACAGGCCGTGCAGTTCGCCGAAGTAGGCGATGTTCTCGCGCGCGGTCAGGCGCTTGTACACGCCGCGCGCGTCGGGCAGCACGCCGAGCGCGCGACGCACCGCGACCGGATCCTGCGTGGCGTCGATGCCGTCCACGGTCACCTGACCGCGGTCGGGCGACATCAGGGTGTACAGCATGCGCATGGTGGTGGTCTTGCCTGCGCCGTTCGGGCCGAGCAGGCCGGTGATCTGGCCGTCGCGGGCGGTGAAGCTGACGCCGTCCACCGCGGTGACGGTGCCGGTCTTCGTCTTGAAGGTCTTGTGGAGATCGTTGGCGATGATCATGAGGTCATGTCCATTGAGTTGGGCGGGCGCGCAGGGCGCGGCTCACGGCTCCCAGCCGTTGAAGCTGGTGAAGGGCGGCACGTAGTCGAGGCTGTCGAGGCACTTGGCATCCAGGCCCTTGGCGTCGGCCGTCTCGAGGAATCGGCCCAGCAACTTCGGCATGCAGCCCACGGCGAACGTGCCGTGGCCCTGGCCTTTCAGCACCAGGTGGCGGCCGTTCGACAGTGTGCGCAGCACCTGCTCGCCGTAGCGCGGCGGGGTCACCGGGTCCATTTCGCCGGACGTCACCAACGTCGGGATATCGGAGGTCCACGCGGTGTGGAAATCCGCCGGACGCGTGCCGGTCGGCCAGGCGCCGCATTGCGCCTTCAGGGTATCGCCGAGCGCGTTGCCCAGCACCGTGTCGCTGTCGGCGGGATCGTTCTTCAGCAAGTCCGCATCTTCGGCGCAGATCACCGAGAGCTGCATGCCGTGCATGAACTGGTCGCCGACCTGCGTTTCCAGCAGCTTGGCCAGCGACATTAACGAGCCGTAGCGGCCTTGCTGGGCTTCGTTCAACACCAGTGGCAGCAACGCCGCGCCCTGCGGGTAGTAGGAGTACATGCGGGTGATGCCTGCGACCGTGCCGGCGGTGACCTCGCCGGTGACCAGCTCGCCGGTGGACGGGTCGCGGTACTCGGTCTTCACCGGGGTGGTCGCCAGTCCGGTCATCAGGGTGCGTAGCTGGCCGCGCAGGTCGTCGCCGAAGCGCTGCTTGCAGGTCGCGTCCGCCTGGCAGCGCTGGAACTGCAGGGCCAGCGCGGCGTCCAGGTTGCGCGCATGTTCGCTGCCCAGCACGAGTTCGTTGGGCACCACGCCGTCGATCACCACGCTGCGCGTGCTGTCCGGATGGTGCATCGCGTACTGCTGGGCCACGCGCGTGCCGTACGAGCCGCCGACCAGGTTGATCTTCGCCACGCCCAGCGCCTTGCGCACGCTGTCCAGGTCGCGCACCGCATCGGTGGTGGTGTAGAAGCGCGGATCGGCCTGCAGCGATGTGGCGCAGGCGCGGGCGAATTCGACCGCCGACGCTTCGCTCATGTCCTCGGCATCGCCGTAGGCATTGCGGCCTTCATCGTCCTTGCAGGACAGCGGGTTCGACTTGCCGGTGCCGCGCTGGTCCACCAGCACGATGTGGCGCGACTTGCGCACTTCGCGAAAGGCGCCATCGATGGCGGGCCAGACCTGCACGGCCGACTGGCCGGGGCCGCCGGCGAGGAAGAACACCGGGTCCTCGGTCGCTGCGCCTTCGTTGGTGGCCGGCAGCCAGGCGATGTTGAGCGCGACCTTGCGGCCCTCCGGCTTGGCCGGATCCTCGGCCACCTCGTACGTCGTGCATTGTGCTTCGACGTTGGTGGTCAGGTAGGGCGCGGTCAGTGTGCAGGGCTTGAACGAGAGCTCACCGTAGTGGCGGACGGCCTGCTGGTCGGGGCCCGGGGCCGCGCCGTTACAACCAGCGAGTATCAAGGCGCCCAAGGCCGGCGCGAGTGTTCGACGAAACTGGAATTCCATGTATCTGTCCCGTTGTAGGCTGGTTCCAGCATGCCATGACGGGGCAGAGGGACGGATGTGACCGAAGGCCGATGCGTCCGGTGCTATTTGCTGCTGACGTACTTCTCGCGCCGGATCTGCGGGATCGGCAGGCCGTGTTCCTTCAGCGCGTCGAAGCAGGCATCCACCATATTGGGGTTGCCGCAGAGGTAAGCGATGTCGCGCGCGGGATCGGGTACGAACTCGGCCAGTTGCTGCTGCACGTAGCCCTGGCGCACGTCGGCATGCGGATCGGGGGGCAGTTCGCGCGAGAAGCAGGGCACGAAGCGGAAACCGGGATGCGTATCGGCGAAGGCGCGGAAATCATCGCCGTACAGCAGTTCGCCCGGCGTGCGTGCGCCCTGCAGCAGGACCACCTCCACGCCGCGTTCGGCCATCAGCGCATCCAGCTGCGGCAGCATCGCCCGGTACGGGGTCACGCCCGTGCCGGTGGCGATCAGCAGGTAGCGCCGGTTCTGGTCGCCGGGCATCAGGCAGAAGCGGCCGAACGGACCGCTCGCCTCCACGTGGCCGCCCTCCGGCAGGCCTTCGAACAACGCCGTCGCCGCGCCGCCGGGTACGTAGCTGACCGCGATCTCCACGGCTTCGCCCGGGCCCATCGCATGGTCGTGGATCGTCGCCAGCGAGTAGCTGCGCTTGGTCGCCGTGCCGTCGGCGTAGCTGAAATGCACCTGGATGAACTGGCCGGGGATGAAGTCCAGTGGCTGCCCGTCGTCGCGGACGAAGCTGTAGTGGCCCACGCTGGGCGCCAGCATGCGGCGTCCGACGAGCTTCAACGGGAAATGCGCGATCGCCAAGGCGGCTGGAACACTGTGTGGCCCGGGGCGGCCCCGGCGGGACGCCTATAATAAGCGCTCGCACTCCCACCGCGCCCCTGCGGCGCACCGCAAGGCTCCCATGGCGTCTCCTCCTGCGGCATCGTCCGCTGCTCCCGCGCTGGCCATCACCGACCTGCGCAAGGTCTACGACACCGGCGTCCAGGCCCTCAAGGGCGTCTCGCTGCAGGTCGAACCCGGCGACTTCTTCGCCTTGCTGGGCCCGAACGGCGCCGGCAAGTCCACCCTGATCGGCATCGTCAGCTCGCTGGTCAACAAGAGCAGCGGACAGGTCGGCGTGTTCGGCGTGGACATCGACCGGGACCGCGACGGCGCGATGCGCCTGCTCGGCCTGGTGCCGCAGGAAATCAACTTCAACATGTTCGAGAAGCCGCTCGACATCTGCGTGAACTACGCGGGCTTCTACGGCATCCCGCGCGCCGAAGCGCTGGTGCGGGCCGAGGAGGAACTCAAGCGCGCCCAGCTGTGGGAGAAGGCGCACGTCATGAGCCGCACGTTGTCCGGCGGCATGAAGCGCCGGCTGATGATCGCCCGCGCCATGATGACCCGGCCGAAGCTGCTGATCCTGGACGAGCCCACCGCCGGCGTGGACATCGAAATCCGCCGCGGCATGTGGAAGACGCTGAAGGACATCAACGCCGCCGGCACCACGATCATCTTGACCACGCATTACCTGGAAGAGGCCGAGAGCCTCTGCCGCAACCTCGCCATCATCGACCACGGCGTGATCGTCGAGCAGGGCCCGATGCGCGCGCTGCTGGCCAAGTTGGACGTGGAAGGCTTCCTGTTCGACATCGACGGCGAACTGCCCGCGCAGCTGCCGGTGATCGAGGGCACCACGCTGGTCGCCACCGACGCGCACACACTGGACCTGGACATGCCGCGCGCGATGGACCTCAACCGCGTGTTCGCCGCGCTCAACGACGCCGGCATCCGCGTGCGTTCGATGCGCACCAAGAGCAACCGCCTCGAGGAGCTGTTCGTGCGCATGACCGGCAATGGCGATGGCGCCAAGGAGAAGGCGGCATGAGTTCCCCGAACATGGTCGCGCTGGGCACGATCGTCCGCCGCGAAGTCGCCCGCATCCTGCGCATCTGGGGCCAGACCCTGGTGCCGCCGGCCATCACCATGACGCTGTACTTCCTGATCTTCGGCGGCCTGATCGGCCGCCAGATTGGCGACATGGGCGGCTACACGTACATGGAGTTCATCGTGCCGGGCCTGGTGATGATGAGCATCATCCAGAACAGTTACGGCAACATCTCCTCCTCGTTCTTCGGCGCCAAGTTCGGCCGCCACGTCGAGGAACTGCTGGTCAGCCCGATGCCGAACTGGGTGATCCTGCTCGGTTACGTGGCCGGCGCGGTGCTGCGCGGGCTGATGGTCGGCGCCATCGTGCTGGTGATCGCCATGTTTTTCACCAAAGTGCGCATCCCGCATCCGCTGGTGACCATCACCACGGTGCTGCTGGGCGCGACGATCTTTTCGCTGGCCGGTTTCGTCAACGCGGCGTATGCGAAGAAGTTCGACGACATCGCCATTGTGCCGACCTTCATCCTCACCCCGCTGACCTACCTGGGCGGCGTGTTCTATTCGGTGACGCTGCTGCCGCCCTGGGCGGAAGCGCTGACCCACGCGAACCCGATCTTCTACATGGTCAACGCGTTCCGCTACGGCTTGCTCGGCACCAGCGACGTGCCGCTGTGGATCGCTTATGCGCTGATGCTGGCATTCGCGTTCGGCCTGGCCGCGCTTGGCCTGTGGCTGCTGAAGAAGGGCGTGGGGCTGCGCAGCTGATGCGCCTGCTCGTGCTCGGCGCCGGCGGCACCGGTGGTTATTTCGGCGGCCGGTTGGCGCAGGCGGGGATCGACGTCAGCTTCCTGGTGCGACCTGCGCGCGCGGCGCTGCTGCGCGAACGCGGTCTGCGCATCCGCAGCCCGCTGGGCGATGCGGATGTGCCCGCCCAGGTCATCACTGCGGATGAACTCCGAGATGCCGCGCCGTTCGATCTGGTCCTGTTGAGCTGCAAGGCCTACGACCTCGAGAGCGCCATGGAGGCCATCGCATCGGCGGTCGATGCAGGTGCCCGCGTGCTGCCGCTGCTCAACGGCCTGCGCCACTACGAACCGCTCGACGCGCGCTTCGGCTTCGACAACGTGCTCGGCGGGCTGTGCTTCATCAGCGCCACGCTGGGCGCAGACGGCGAAATCCTGCACCTCGGCAAACCCGCATCGATGACCTTCGGCGAACGCGACGGGCAGGCCTCGGATGGCCGCCTGCAGGCGCTCGCCGCCGCGTGCGCGCAGGCCGGCGTCGATTGCCTGTACACGTCGGACATTGCGCAGGCGCAGTGGACGAAGTACAGCTTCCTCACCGCGCTCGCCGCCGGCACCTGCCTGATGCGCGCGCCGATCGGCACGATCGTGGCGGGCGAGGGCGGCACGGCGTTCATGGGCGCGTTGCACGAAGAATGCCTGGCGGTCGCCGCCGCATCGGGCCAGCCGGTGCCGCCGCCTGCACGGGCATCGGCACGCGAGACGCTGACGACCGCTGGCTCGCCCATGAAGGCGTCGATGCTGCGCGATCTGGAAGCCGGCCAGCGCGTCGAAGCCGCGCACATCGTCGGCGACATGCTCCATCGCGCCATCGCACAGGGTATCGACGCGCCGCGGCTGCAGGCCGCGTGGATCTCGCTGCAGGCCTACGAGCAGCAACGGAACGCATGAACATGTCCGAGCCGCCGCCGTGGCTGCGGCGGATGGTCGTGCTGGGCATGGGCTACACCGGCACGCGTTTCGTGCAGCGCCTGCGCGCGCTGGGCGTGGACTGCGTCGGTACTACGCGGACGCCCGATCCTTCGGATGCCTCGCGTCGCCGTTTCGAGGGCGGCGCGCCGGTCGATGCGGTCCTGCTCGCGGCCTTGGCGAACGCCGACGCAGTACTCGGTTCGATGCCGCCGGAGGCGGACGGCGACCCCGCGCTGCCGTTGCTCGCCGATGCGCTGGCTTCGAACGATCGGTTGCGCTGGTTGGGTTATCTCTCTTCCACCGGTGTCTATGCGGACCGGCAGGGCGGCATCGTCGATGCCTCGTCCATCGCCGATGGCAGCGACGACGCGGCGCGTTCGCGACTGCGTGCCGAAGCGCAGTGGCAGGCGCTGGCGCACCGGCGCGACATCGCATGTGGTGTGTTCCGGCTCGCGGGTCTCTACGGTCCCGGGCGCAACGCGCTGCGCCAGCTCGCCAACGGCGAGGCGCGGCACGTGGTGAAGCCTGGGCTGGTGTTCAACCGCATCCATGTCGAAGACGCATGCGACGCGCTCATCGCTTCGCTGTGGCATACCCGCGCGCCTGATGCGATCTACCTGCTCGCCGATGGGCTGCCGGCACCGCCGCAGGATGTGCTCGCCTTTGCCGCCGACCTCAGCGGCCTGCCATTGCCGCCGGCGGAGCCATACGATGCCGCGCGCGCCTCGCCCGCACGACAGCGCTTCTACGGTGCGAGCAAGCGCATCGATCCACGGCAGACGCAGGAAGCGCTGCACTGGCGGCCTCGCCACGCGGACTACCGGGAGGGGCTGATGGCCCTGTGGCAGGCCGGCGAAGGACGCGCGGACGCCGGTTGAGCCGACCGCGCGCCGCGCAGGCGACGCGTCGGCGGGCTTTCACGCCGCCCTGACGCCGCCTGCCTCCATGCTTCGCCACCTCCACGGTGGCGACGTCATGAAGCACCTGCACCTGCTCTTCCTTGCCGGCCACGTGGCCATCATCGTCCTGTTCGCCTGCGCGGCGACGGCGCTGGTCTTTCTGGCGGCGGCCGAGCTTTGGCATGGCGTCGTGATGGCCCAGGATGACGCCGGTCTGCGCGGACGCTTTGACAGCGTCCTGGAAAGCATCGGGATGCTCACCATCGGACTGGTGGCGCTGGAGCTGGCGCAGACGGTCTTCGAGGAAGAGGTGCAGCGCGACGTGAAGGTCAGCGGACCCACGCGTGTACGCCGCTACCTGTCGCGCTTCCTGGTGGTCATCGTCATCGCGCTATCGATCGAAACGCTGGTGGCCACTTTCGAACTGATGCACGAGGACCCGCGCCAGTTGCCCTACGTCGCCGCCATCGGCGGATCGGCTGCGCTGCTGCTGCTCGCATGGGGCGGGTTCGTGCGGCTCAATCGCAGCGCCGAGGAGCTCGAGCCGGAAGCCATGCAGCAGGCCAAGTCCGAAGACAGCAAGGTCAAGTGAGCGCCGCCGACCTCAACCGGCGTCCGGCAACCGGAAGAACGCGCGCGCCGTCGCCGTCGTGGCGGCGGCGGTGACCTCGATGTCCTCGCCGCGGTCGCGCGCCAGCTCGGCCACGATGTGGGCCAGGTACATCGGCTCGTTGCGGCGGTGCGAAGGCTGCGGCTTCACCGTGCGCGGCAGCAGGTAGGGCGCGTCGGTCTCGATCATCAACCGGTTCGCCGGGATGTTCTTCACCAGCTCGCGCAGGTGCAGGCCGCGGCGTTCGTCGCAGAGCCAGCCGGTGATGCCGATATGCCAGTCCTGGTCCAGGCAGTCGAAGAGTTCCTTCTTCGTGCCGGTGAAGCAGTGCACGACGGCCGGGCCGAGCTGGCCGTCGAAGTTCTTCATCATCGCCACGAAGTCGTCGTGCGCGTCGCGCTGGTGCAGGAACAGCGGCTTGCGGGTGTCCACCGCGATCTGCAACTGCCGCTCGAACGCCTTGCGCTGCGCCGGCCGCGGCGAGAAATCGCGGAAGTAATCCAGTCCGCATTCGCCCACCGCGACGACCTCCGCATGCGCATGCAGCGCGCGCATCTCGGCGTCGCATTCGTCGGTGTACTCGGTGGCGTGGTGCGGATGCACGCCTGCCGTGGCGAACAGCTCGCCCGGATGCGCCTGCGCCAGGCGCAGCGCCGTCGGTGAATGCTCGCGGCTGGCGCCGGTGACCACCTGCTGCACCACGCCGGCTGCGCGCGCGCGCTGGAGTACCGCGTTGCGGTCGTGGTCGAAGCTTTCGTGGGTGAGGTTGGCGCCGATGTCGATGAGATCCATGGCCGCATTCTAAGCCTTGGTGCCCGCTGTTGTAGGAGCGACGTAAGTCGCGACCGCAAGAATGAAAGGTCCGCATCCATCGGAAGTCTCCCTAGACGGCAGTTGATCTGGCCGTGCGGTCGCGACTTACGTCGCTCCTACAGAAGCACCACAGGCTTTATCCTTTGCGCCGCATGCCGTCGCCGACGTTCCCGATCACCCCACTGCTGCCGGACATCGTCCGCAGCCTGTCCGACCATCCGCGCCTGGTGCTGGAAGCCCCGCCCGGTGCGGGCAAGACCACGCAGGTGCCGCTGGCGCTGCTGGACGAACCGTGGCTGCAGGGCCGCAAGATCGTGATGCTGGAACCCCGCCGCGTGGCGGCACGCGCGGCGGCCGGCTTCATGGCGAAGCAGCGGGGCGAAGCGGTCGGCGACACGATCGGCTATCGCATCCGGTTCGAGAACAAGATCGGGCCGGACACGCGGATCGAAGTGGTCACCGAAGGCATTCTGACCCGGATGATCCAGGACGATCCGATGCTGGAGAGCGTCGGCGCGATCCTGTTCGACGAATTCCACGAACGCCACCTGGCGGGCGACCTCGGCCTGGCGCTGGCGCTGGACGTGCAGGCGCAACTGCGCGAGGACCTGCGCATCGTCGTGATGTCCGCCACGCTCGACGGCGAGAAGCTGGCGCGGTTCCTCGATGCGCCACGGCTGAGCAGCGAAGGCCGCGGCTTCCCGGTGCAGGTCGCGCACTTCCCCGCGCGCCGGGACGAGCCCACCGACGTGCAGGCGCGCCGCGCCATCGAACAGGCCGTGCAGGCGCATCCCGGCGACGTGCTGGTGTTCCTGCCTGGGCAGCGCGAGATCGCGCGCGTGGCGACGATGCTGGCGGATGCACTGCCGCAGGACATCGTCGTCCTCGCCCTGCACGGCGAATTGCCGGTGGAGAAACAGTCCGAAGCACTGCAGCCGGATCCGCAGGGCCGACGCCGCGTTGTGCTGGCGACCAACGTGGCCGAATCGTCGGTGACGCTGCCCGGCGTGCGCGTGGTGGTCGACAGCGGGCTGGCGCGCGAGCCTTCGTACGATCCGAACAGCGGGTTCTCGCGGCTGGAAGTAACGACCATCTCGCAGGCCTCCGCCGACCAGCGCGCCGGCCGCGCGGGTCGCGTGGCCGAAGGGTGGGCCTATCGCCTGTGGCCGCAGTCGCAGCGGCTGGATCCGCAGCGGCGGCCCGAGATCGCGCTGGTCGAACTCGGTGCGCTGGCGCTGGAACTGGCCGCGTGGGGCAGCGACGACCTGCGCTTCGTGGATGCCCCGCCGCCCGGCGCGATGAATGCCGCGCGTGACCTGTTGCGCCGCCTTGGCGCACTGACGGCGACGAACGCCATCACGCCGTTGGGCAAGCGCATGCTCGCGCTCGGCACGCATCCGCGGCTCGCGGCGATGTTGCTATCGGCGGGCGAGGGCGAGGACCGCGCGCTGGCCTGCGACCTCGCCGCGCTGGTCGAAGCGCGCGATCCGCTGCGGATGGGCGGCGATGCGCTGGCCGCGCGCTGGCGGGCGCTGGCGGCGTTCCGCAGCGGCCGCGCACCGCAGGAGGCGAATCGTTCCGGTCTTGCTGCTATCGAAGCCGCCGCGAAGCAGTGGCGCCGCCGCGTGCGCGAAAATGCATCGCCGCCATCTTCCGTTGAAGCGCATCGCCTGGGCGACGTGCTGATGCATGCATTCCCGGATCGCATCGGTTTCCAGCATCCGCAGGACGCACGTCGCTATCTGCTGGCGAACGGGCGCAGCGCACGGCTGTTCGACGACAGCGCGCTGGTCGGTGAGCCGTGGATCGTGGTCAGCGAGCTTCGCCACGAAGCGCGCGACGCGCTCGTGCAGCGGGCCGCGCCGCTGGACGAACGGCGCCTGCGACGCGACTTCGCCGATCGCTTCGTCACCGAGGACACCATCCGCTGGGATGCGTCGCGGCGCGCGCTGTCGGCACAGCGCGAATCGCGCTTCGACCAGATCGTGTTCGACGCGCGGCCCGCCGGCCGCGTGGATCCCGTGCTCGCCGCCGCCGCGCTGACCGATGCGGTGCGCGACCTCGGTCTGGACGCGTTGCCGTGGCCCGAATCGCTGCAGCAATGGCGCGAGCGCGTGCGCTGCCTGCGCGAGTGGATGCCCGACCTCGGCCTGCCCGACCTGTCCGACGACGCGTTGATGGCGACGCTCGACACCTGGTTGAAGCCCGCCTTCGCCGGCAAGACGCGGCTGGATGCGCTGGGCGAGGACGACCTGGCGAACGCGCTGAAGTCCGGCCTCGACTGGTCGCTGCGCCAGCGGATCGATGCGCTGGCGCCCACGCGGATCACCGTGCCGTCGGGCATGGAACGCCGCATCGAGTATGCGCATGGCCAGCCGCCGGTGCTGGCGGTGAAGCTGCAGGAGTTGTTCGGCCTGGCCGATACCCCGCGCGTGGCCGACGGCCGCGTGCCCGTCCTGCTGCATTTGCTGTCGCCGGGCGGCAAACCGCTGCAGGTGACCTCCGACCTGCGCAACTTCTGGAACTCGACCTATGCCGAGGTGAAGAAGGAGATGAAGGGGCGGTATCCGAAGCATCCGTGGCCGGATGATCCGTGGAGCGCCCAGGCCACCCATCGGGCGAAGCCGCGCGGCACCTGACGAAGTCGTTCAGCCCGCGGCCAGCGCCGCGCCGACGAACTAACACCCCGTAAACATCCTCGACCGGACACTGGCGACCTACCCACCTCTTCAGGGAAGGCCCCCATGAGCAAGCTGACCACCATCACCGACCGCGCACTGGAACTCGCCAGCCAGGCGGGCAGCAGCATCAAGCATGCGGTTCCGGGCGCGGACAAGCTGCTGCAGACCGGCGCCGCCCTGGGCGTGGCCAAGACCGGCGGCAAGCTCGCGGTGAACTTCGTCAAGCGCAACCCGGCCGTCGCCGTCGCGGCCGGCATCGGCGTGGGACTGTTGGCCCTGGTTGCTTACCGCAAGCGCAAGCGCGATGAGGCCAACGCGCCAATCGAAGGCAAGTCGCGCCGCGTGGAAGCGCGCAAGGTCAACGGCAACGGATCGTCAGCGCGCAAGACCGGCGCGCCGCGCCGTCCGCGCAGCACCGCATCGCGTTCCGCCGACACCTGATCGTTACAGCGCCCGCCACGTGCCGGGCGCAAGGTCGTCGAGCCGTACATCGCCCATCGCCGCGCGCACCAGCCGCAGCGTGGGCAGGCCGACCGCGGCGGTCATGCGGCGCACCTGACGGTTGCGGCCCTCGGTGATCGTCAGCGCCAGCCACGCATCCGGCACGGTCTTGCGGAAGCGCACCGGCGGATCGCGTTCCCATAGCGCGGGGGCCGTCGCGAGCTGCTCGACCTTCGCGGGCAGCGTCGGTCCATCGTTCAATACCACGCCTCGCCGCAGCTGCTCGAGCTGCGCGTCCGTCGGCGTGCCTTCCACTTGCACCCAGTAGGTCTTCGGCTGCTTGTGGCGCGGATCGGTCAGGCGGTTCGCCAGTGCGCCATCGTCGGTGAGCAACAACAGGCCTTCACTGTCGTAGTCGAGACGGCCCGCGGCGTACACGCGCGGCGGCAAGCCGAACGCCGCCAACGTCCGCCGCGGCGGATCGCTGCGGTCGGTGAACTGGCAGAGCACGTTGAACGGCTTGTTGAAGGCGATGAGCATCGGCGAAGACGACAACGCCGCCGCGACCCGGCAGGCCGCGACGGCGCGTGCGTTCCGGCTTACTTGGCGGCCGGCTTGATGAAGCGCAGCGTCATGCGGTCGCTCTCGCCGATGGCCTGGTACTTAGCGCGGTCCGCTTCCGGATGGTCGTTGGTCGGCGGCAGCGTCCACACGCCGTTCGGATGGTCCTTGGTGTCCTTCGGGTTGGCGTTGACGTCGCTCTTGCCCGCCAGCTGGAAACCGGCGGCGGTGGCCAGCGCGATCACCTGCGCTTCGCCGACATAGCCGGTGTCATCGTCGGCCGGCACATCGGCCTTCGCGCGATGCTCCACCACGCCCAGCACGCCGCCGGGTTTCAGCACTTCGTAGAAGCCCTTGAACATGCCTTCGGCCTGGCCGGCCTTGCGCCAGTTGTGCACGTTGCGGAACGTCAGCACCACGTCGGCCGAACCCGCGGCACCGAACACCGGCGCAGCCGGGTCGTACTTCACGGTCGCGGCCTTGTCGAACTGCGCCGGGCCGTCGGTGAACTTCTTCTGCAGGTTGTCCACGCCGCGCTGGTAGTAGTTGCGGCTCTTCTCGGCCACGGCGACGGGATCGACGACGGCGGCCACGTACTTGCCCTTCGCCTTCAGGTACGGCGCCAGCACCTCGGAATACCAGCCGCCGCCGGGCGTGATTTCCACGACAGTCTGCGACGGCGTGACGCCGAAGAACGACAGGGTTTCCTTCGGATGGCGGTATGCATCGCGTGCGACGTTCTTCGGATCGCGCCAGTCGCCTTTCAGCGCGGCATCCAGTGCGGCGACATCGGCGGCGGGCAGCGCCTTCGCTGCAGCGTCGGTCTTCGCCGGCGACGCGGCGAACAAGGCGGGCGATGCGGCGAGTGCGGCCACGAGTGCCAGGGACAGCGGAATACGGGTCGTCATGCGTCAGCCCTCCAGAAAGGTGCGCGGAGCCTAGCACGCGACATGTTCAGGCGGCATGGCGGTCGTCGCAGCACGGGCACGCTTCACCGCATGCCCCATCGTCGTCGTTAGACTGGGGCGTATCGGCACCTCCGGAGTCATCGCCATGACGCGCCACGACGCCACGCAGAACACCCGCATCGTGCTGGCATCGCGGCCGCGCGGCGAACCGACCGCCGACGATTTCCGCCTTGAGCAGATGCCGGTGCCCGAGCCTGCGGACGGCCAGGTACTGTTGCGCAATCGCTATCTGTCGCTGGACCCGTACATGCGAGGGCGCATGAATGCCGGACGTTCGTATGCCAAGCCGGTGGAGATCGGCGAGGTGATGGACGGCGGCACGGTGTCGGAAGTGATCGCCTCGCGCCACCCGGATCTGCAGCCCGGCGACCTCGTGCTCGCGCATGGCGGGTGGCAGACCCATGCCGCCGCGCAGGGCGGCACGCTGAAGCGCAAGCTGGATGCGCGCGTCGCGCCGCTGACCACCGCGCTCGGCGTGTACGGCATGCCGGGCTTCACCGCGTACGTCGGCCTGCACGAGATCGGCAAACCACAAGCCGGCGAAACCGTCGTGGTCGCCGCAGCCAGTGGTCCGGTCGGGGCGACGGTCGGTCAGATCGCGAAGCTGCAGGGCGCGCGCGCCGTCGGCATCGCGGGCGGCGAAGCCAAGCGGGCGTATCTGCGCGACGAACTCGGCTTCGACGTCGCGCTGGATCATCGCGCGCCGGATTTCGCCGACCAGCTGCGGGCCGCCTGTCCGAAGGGCATCGACGTGTATTTCGAGAACGTCGGTGGCGCGGTCTTCGATGCGGTGCTGCCGCTGCTCAACGATTTCGCGCGCATCCCGGTATGCGGCCTGGTCGCGCATTACAACGACACCGCCTTGCCGCCCGGGCCGGATCGCATGGCGCTGCTGATGGGCCAGATCCTGTCCCGGCACCTAACCGTGCGCGGCTTCATCCAGTACGACTTCATCGCGCTGTACCCGCAGTTCCTGCGCGACATGGGTGCCTGGCTCACCGACGGCAAGATCCGTTACCGCGAGGACCTGGTGGAAGGCCTGGAGAACGCACCGCGCGCGCTGATCGGCCTGCTGCGCGGCGAGAACTTCGGCAAGGTGGTGGTGAAGCTCTGAGCACTGCGGCTCAGCGCTCGATGCCGTGCTCGGCTTCGTAATCCTGCATCTTCGCGATAGCGTCCAGCAGATAGGCGTACCAGGCCTTCTCGATCTCCTCGATCGGCCCGATCAGGCGTTCGAAGTCGTGCGTGGAGGCGCCCAGGGCGAGCAACTGTTTGTAAGCGCTGGCGTACGTCCCGTCCCGGTGGTGGAACAGGAAGTGCGAGAGACTCCAGTAGTGCAGGTAGTACAGATTGACGTGCTGGTCGATGCCCGGGCCGCGGCCTTCCACCAGTTCCCGCAATGGGATGAAACGCACGGCCGCGACGTCGGCGTCGAGGCTCCCCGTGAGCTTCATGCGCGACAGCCACCAGATCGGATAGGTGTCGGGATCGCTGCGACCCGGTGTGAGCACGCCGTTCTCAAGCCAGCTCGCGCCCAGATAGCCTGCGATGCCTTCGTTGGCCCACGCGGGCAACCGCCAGCCGGCGACTTCGGTGTTCAGCTGGTGCACGGCCTCGTGCAGCATCCAGTGGTACGGGTTCGCGCTGCCGCTCCCGTAATACGCGTAGCAGGCGGGCCGCAGGTAATAGGCTTCGGCCCATGGCCGGCTGCGGTTGTTGCGCGCGAACTCGTCCGCGTCGCGGTAGAGCACCAGGATCAGCGGCGTGGTCGACGGCGCGACATGGTCCGCGAACAGCGACAGGTAGGCGGTATGCAGGCTTTCCGCGGCGGCGGCGATCTCCTGGGTCTGCGCAGGGGTCGCCGTGCTGTGCACGCGGTAGTGCGCGGTCTGCAGGAGGCGCGCGTCGTCCGGGATCGATGCCTTGGGCACGGAAGTACGCTTCGTGGGCGCGGCCTTCCACGCGATGACGCCGGCGACCGAAGCTGTCAGCGCCAGTGACGTCGCGACCAGCACGGTGCGACGCTTCATGCGGAGGGCGGCACCGGCAGGCTGACGTTCATCAGCGTGGGGTCGTCCGGGTCCAGCTTCACGGTGAAGCCCAGGCTTTCGCACATCGCGAGCATGGTGCGGTTCTCGCGCAGTACCTGGCCTTCGATCAGCTTCAGGCCCTGCCATTGCGCGTACTCGATCATGATCTGCATCAGCTTCCAGCCGATGCCATGGCCCTTGAGGTCCGAGCGCACCAGAATGCCGTACTCGCCCTTCTCGTAGTTCGCGTCGGCATGCAGGCGTACCGCGCCCAGCATCTCGTGGGTTCCCGGATGTACCGCGACCAGCGCGATCGAGCGCGCGTAGTCGAGCTGGGTCAGCCGCGCGATGAATTCGTGGCTGAAATGACGCACCGACTGGAAGAAGCGCAGGCGCAGGTCTTCGTCGGTGATGTGGGTGAAGAACTCGCGGAACATCGCGTCGTCTTCCGGCCGCACCGGGCGGACCAGCGCAGGCTGGCCGTCCGCCAGCTCGATGGTCCGTTCCCACTCCGTCGGATACGGGAAGATCGCGAAGCGCGGATGGCCGCGGCCCTTGTGCAATGCGCGGCCGCGCGCGACGGCGATGCGCGCGTCCACCGCCACCACGCCGTCGCGGTCGGCCAGCAGCGGGTTGATGTCGAGCTGCTGGATCTCCGGGATATCGGCCGCGAGCTGCGCCAGCTTCACCAGCACCAGCGCGACGGCGCGTTCGTCGGCCGCCGGCACGTCGCGGTAGGCCTTCAGCACGCGCGACACACGGGTGCGTGCGATCAGTTCGTGCGCCAGGCGCAGGTCCAGCGGCGGCAGGGCGACGGCCTGGTCGTTGATGACTTCCACGGCCGTGCCGCCACGGCCGAACGCGATCACCGGGCCGAACACCGGATCGTCGGCGATGCCGGCGATCAGTTCGCGCGCCTTCGGGCGCAGCACCGTCGGTTGCACCAGCACGCCTTCGATACGCGCCTCGGGACGCCGTTCGCGCGCGCGCTGCAGGATGCCGGCAGCGGCTTCGCGCACGGCGTGCGCGTTCGGCAGGTTGAGGCGCACGCCATCCACGTCCGACTTGTGCGGGATATCGGGCGAAAGGATCTTCACCGCCACCGTCCTGCCTTCGGCGAGCAGCGGGGCCGCGATGCGCGCGGCGTCCTCGGCGTCGGTCGCGCGCCAGAGCGGCGCCATCGGAATGCCGTAGGCGGCGAGCAGCTGCGTGGTGGCCAGCGGATCCAGCCAGGTCTGGCCGGCGTCCAGTGCGGTGTCCACCAGCGCGCGCGCCATCGCCACGTCGGGACTGAAGTCTTCCGGCAGGCTCGGCGGCGTCTCCATCAACGCCGCCTGTACTTCGCGATGGCGGACCAGGTGCATGAAGCCGGCGACCGCATCGGACTCATTGGGATAGCGCGGCACGTGCGCGGCATCGAGCACGGCTTCGGCCTGCGGATCGTTGCCCAGCCATACGGTGAACACCGGCTTGCGCGACGCGGCCGCGGCGCCACTGCCCAGCACGCCGACCACCGCATCGGCCGCCTCCGCGGAAGACGACAACACGGTGGGCACGTTGACGGCCAGCAGTGCATCGTTCTCGGGGTCGGCCAGCAGCGCTTCGATCGTCGCCGCATAGCGTTCGGCATCGATATCGGTCAGGAGGTCCACCGGATTCGTGCGCGACCAGCCGACCGGCAGGATGCGATCCAGCGCATCGCGCGTGGCATCGGACAGCGTGGCCAGCGTGCCGCCCTGTTCGTACAGGTGATCGACCGACAGCGCACCCACGCCACCGCCGTTGGTGAGGATGGCGAGCCGCCGTCCCTGGAACGGGCGGACCTGACCCAGCGTGCGTGCGGCGGCGAACAGTTCGTGCAATGAACGTACGCGCAGCAGGCCGGCGCGCCGGAAGGCCGCGCCGTACACCGCGTTGGGTTTGGCGAGGTTCTGCGTATGCGTGCTGCCGGCGGGCGTGACCTTGGCGTTGCGGCTGTGGCCGGACTTCACCACGACCACGGGCTTGGTGCGCGCGGCCGCACGCGCGGCGGACATGAACTTGCGCGCGTCGCGGATCGCTTCCACGTACAGCAGGATCGCGCGCGTGCGGTGGTCGGTGGCGAAGTAGTCCAGCAGGTCGGCGAAATCGACGTCCAGCGCATCGCCCAGCGACACGACGGCGGAGAAGCCGACCGGTTGGCTCATGCTCCATTCCACCAGGCCGCCGGAAATCGCACCGGATTGCGAAATCAGCGCGAGGTCGCCGGCCTTCGGGAAACGACTCGCCAGGCTGGCATTAAGGCGTGCATGCGGCGCGATCACGCCCAGGCAATTCGGGCCCAACACGCGCAAGCCCTTCTCGCGCGTCAGCGCTTCCAGTTGCGCGGCCGGCGAACCGGGGCCGCTGCCCATCGCCGCGGTGAGCACGACCACGGCAGCCGCGCCTTTCTCCGCGGCTTCGGCGGCCAGCTGCGGCACCGTTGCCGCGGGCGTGGCGATCACGACCAGGTCGGGCGTCCATGGCAGATCGCGCAGATGGCGCACCGTCGCCACGCCGTCCATCGGCGACGGATGCTTATTGACCAGGCCGATGGGACCGGCGAAGCCGGCGTTGAGCAGGTTCTCCACCACCGCGCGGCCCACCGAGCGCGGACGCGACTGGCTGCCGACCACGGCGACGGCGCGTGGGCGGAAGATCGAGTCGAGGCGGTAGGTGCTCATGGCGGGAAGGCGGTCTCCACGTGGCGGCTAGGGTAACGCGCCGCCTGTTGCAGGGGCATGCGCACGGTCACGCGAGCTTGAGCGTGTCCGGGTAAGGCGGAGTATCCGGATAGTCGCCCGCCGCGAGGTGCGACTGAAGGTCGCGCCACCAGCCAGGCTGGAACAGCGCGCCATGCGCCACCTTCAGCGCCTTCGCCTGCGGCTCGGGCAGGCCGAGGAACTGCGGGAAGCGCTCCGGGAACACATCGCCGGCGTCTACATGGAACCACGGCGCATCGGCCATCTGTTCTTCGTAGTTCTCCGCCTGCGGCCAGTCGCGGAACTGGCAGTTGGTGACCAGCCGAAGTTCGTCGTAGTCGTAGAAGACCACGCGTCCGTGCCGGGACACGCCGAAGTTCTTCAGCAGCATGTCGCCGGGGAAGATGTTGTTGCGCGCCATGTCCTTGATGGCCTGCCCGTAGTCGAGCGCGGCGGCGCGGACGGCCTCGGGCTTCTGCTCGCGCAGGTAGAGGTTGAGCGGCCGCAACCGGCGCTGCACGTAGCACAGCGCGATGACGA
Source organism: Pseudoxanthomonas sp. YR558 (assembly GCF_900116385.1). Taxonomy (NCBI): domain Bacteria; kingdom Pseudomonadati; phylum Pseudomonadota; class Gammaproteobacteria; order Lysobacterales; family Lysobacteraceae; genus Pseudoxanthomonas; species Pseudoxanthomonas sp. YR558. The sequence continues at coordinate 2,344,128 of NZ_FPCI01000001.1, forward strand.
GGTCGTCGCCGTCTTCGCTGATGCTCTGCGCGCAGCTCTCGCGCAATTCCTGCAGCAAGGCCGGCGCGAACCGTGCACGCGGAAAGCGCAGGAAGCGGAATGCCTGCGTGTCCAGCAGCCGGCCGACGCGATCCAGGTGAAAGACGAGGTCGTACTTGTCTTCCACGTCCTGCCGGCTCATCGCCTTCGGATAGGCGAACCGGTCGCGGATCACCTTGAACACCAGCGGGTAGCTGGGCAGGGTGAACACCGCCATCACCATGCCGGGCGTGCCTTCCGCATGCACCAGCCGTTCGTCCGGATGCGCGGCGAAATGGTGGAAGAACGTGCGGTAGCGCTCGGTCTTGCCCTGCTTGGCGCGGCCGAGCACCGTGTAGATCTCGTCGATCGGCTTGCCCGGCAACAACGACCGCAGGAACACGACCGCATCGCCGACCGTCGCCAGGTCCGCGTGGAAATAACTACGCGAGGTACCGAACAGGTGCGCCACGTCGGCACGATGGGTCAGCACGGCTTCCGCCCTCAGCTGGCCGCCGTCGTTCACCAGCGCGATCACGCAGGGCGAGAACCGGTGTTCGCCGAACACCCGGCCGACCAGATAGGCGCGCCGCTCGCGGTAGAACACCGTGTCCAGCAGCTCGATGCCGCGCACCGGCTGCGCGCCCCAGTGCGCCAGATCGTCCTGCAACCGCACCGCGATCGCCGCGGCGCACCGGGTGCGGTGCGCATACGGCACGTCGAAGCCGTAGTCCGCCAGCACGCGCACGAAGGTGTCGGTGGGCCGATGCTCGGTAACCGCATAACTGTGGCGCGCGACGGGGTGGGTGATCGCGTCGGTGGGTTCCACATCGAGCGCGACGAACTCCAGCGCCGGGTCCACGCCGCGGATGCGCAGGAAGCGGCGGCTCAGCGTGTTGTAGAAGGTCTTGTAGAGCTCGCGGTCGAGCTGGCCGGCGACCAGCACCTCGAACGCGTCGCGCGCGGCGATCCACAGCGCCCGGTCGTGCGCCCGTCCGAGCAGCGCCGACTGCAGGCGCAGGGCGCATTCGGCGATGCACTGGTCGTACAGCGCGATGCGTTCGACGGCATCGTGGCGCGCCGCGGCCCAGTCCTGCGTCTCGAACCGGATCTTCGCGCGCCGGGTGATCTCGGCGAAGCGCGCGTGGTAATCCGCGAAGGCATCGTGGATCAGGCGGGCGATGGCATCGGCGGGGACCATGCGCGCGATGTTAGCCGGCACGCGCTGGAGTCATCGCTCCACTGCGATGCCCGCCTGCTCCAGCAGCCAGCTGCGCACCTTGCGGAAACCGGGATGGGCCAGGCTGCGTTCCGGATACACCAGGTAGTGGGCGAAGTCGGCCTGCAGCCGCTTCTTCGTCAGCGTCACCAGCCGCCCGGCCTTCACCAGCGGCTCGGCCAGCGTCCAGCGCGCCAGTGCCACGCCCACGCCTTGCGCCGCCGCCTGGTGCAGCGTCTCGGTGTCGTCGAACTGCGCGACATAGCGCGCCGGCGGCTGCCCGCCGAAATGTTCGAACCAGTCTTTCCATCGATTGGCCGGATCGCCCAGCAACGGCAACTTCGCCATCTGGTCCGGTGCCGGCCGGCCGTGCTGTTTCAGCAAGGCGGGGCTGGCGACCGGGGTGATCCATTCGTGGAAGAGGAACTCCGCGTGCACGTTCGGCCAGCGTCCGCCGCCGAGCCGCAGCGCCAGGTCCACCGGCTCGCGCTCGAAATCCACCACGTGCGTGCTCGATTGCAGATTGAGGCCGAGCTCCGGATGCTGGGCCAGGAACGCCGGCAGGCGCGGCACCAGCCAGGCCGTGGCCATCGAAGGGATCAGGCTCAGCGTCACCGTGTGGTCGTTGCGCAACGTGGCGCGCCGCAGCGCGTGCTCGATGGTGTCCAGCGGCCCGGAGATGGCATCGAAGAGGCGTTGGCCTTCCGGCGTCATCTCCACGCCGCGAGGTCCACGTGCCAGCAGCTTGTGGCCCAGCCGCTGCTCCAGCAGCCGCATGCGATGGCTCAACGCGCTGACGGTAAGGTGCATGGCCTCGGCGGCGCGGGTGAGATTGCGCAGGCGCGCGGCCGTGACGAAGGCGTCCACCTGGTCCAGCGGCAGTCGGCTCATCTTGAATCCACCTCAAGGCTGGCTTGCGGAGCTTTCGCTTTTTCGGGGCCGATCATGCGCCTACCTTGGGAGTCCTTCAAGCCGGACACCGGCGCCACGGAGCAGTCCCATGCAAACCGAAACCAGGAAGCAGTGGTGGCAGCAGCTGGGTGGAATGAGCCAGGGCATGCTGTTCCTGCAGGGTCATATCGCCCACACCGACAGCCCGCCGCCCGAACCCGCCCACCGGCACCATGTCCATGATGAAGCGGGCCAGGTGCGCCATCGCGAAGCGGTGCAGCGGCTCGGCGCACGGCGGCTGCGTGCGATGACCTCGTTGTCGTTGTTCCGCTGAGCGGACGGCCGTTCAAAACACGACGCCCGGCACGAAGCCGGGCGTCGGGATGGCTGCATCCGGTGGACCGGGCGTTACAGCGAAGCCAGCGCGTCGTTGAAGGTCTTGCTGGGACGCATCGCTGCCGCCGTCTTGGCGATGTCGGGGTGGTAATAGCCCCCGATGTCGAGCGCCTTGCCCTGCGCGCCGTTCAACTCGCCGATGATCGCGGCTTCGTTGTCGGCCAGGGCCTTCGCCAGCGGGGCGAACTTCGCCTTCAGTTCGGCATTCTCGTCCTGCGCGGCCAGTGCCTGCGCCCAGTACAGGGCCAGGTAGAAGTGGCTGCCACGGTTGTCGAGTTCGCCGACCTTGCGCGCCGGCGAGCGGTTCTCGTCGAGGATGCGGCCGTTGGCGACGTCCAGCGCGTTGGCCAGCACCTTGGCGGGCGTGTTGAGGTAACGCTGGCCCAGATGCTCCAGGGATGCGGCCAGCGCGAGGAATTCGCCCAGCGAATCCCAGCGCAGGTAGTCCTCTTCCAGGAACTGCTGCACGTGCTTCGGTGCGGAACCGCCGGCGCCGGTCTCGAACAGGCCGCCACCGGCCATCAGCGGGACGATCGACAGCATCTTCGCGCTGGTGCCGAGTTCCATGATCGGGAACAGGTCGGTCAGGTAGTCGCGCAGCACGTTGCCGGTCACCGAGATGGTGTCCTCGCCCTTGCGGGTGCGTTCCAGCGACACCTTCATCGCCTCGACCGGCGGCAGGATGCGGATATCGAGCGCGTCCGTGGTGTAGTCCTTGAGGTACTGCTCGACCTTGGCGATCACCTGCGCATCGTGCGCGCGGTCCTTGTCCAGCCAGAAGATCGCCGGCGTCTTGCTTAGGCGCGCGCGGCCGACGGCCAGCTTCACCCAGTCCTGGATCGGCGCGTCCTTGGTCTGGCACATGCGCCAGATGTCGCCGGCCTCGACCTTCATCTCGAACACGACCCGGCCGGCGTCGTCGGTGACGCGCACGCTACCGTCGGCGGGAATCTGGAAGGTCTTGTCGTGGCTGCCATATTCCTCGGCCTTCTGCGCCATCAGGCCGACGTTGGGCACGCTGCCCATCGTGGCGGGATCGAATGCACCGTGCTTGCGGCAGTCGTCGAGCACCGCCTGATAGATGCCCGCATAGCAGCGGTCCGGGATGACGGCCTTGGTGTCCTGCAGCTTGCCTTCGGCGTTCCACATCTTGCCGGAGTCGCGGATCATCGCCGGCATCGACGCGTCGACGATCACGTCGCTCGGCACGTGCAGGTTGGTGATGCCCTTGTCGGAATTCACCATCGCCACCGCGGCGCCATCGGCGTAGACGGCCTGCAGGTCGGCCTTGATCGCTTCCTGTTGATCGGCGGGCAGCGTGCCCAAGCGTGCATACAGGTCGCCGATGCCGTTGTTGGCGTCGAAGCCGATCTGCTCCAGCACGGCGGCGTGCTTGGCTAGCGCGGTCTTGTAGAACTCGTTGACGACCACGCCGAACATGATCGGGTCGGAGACCTTCATCATCGTGGCTTTCAGGTGCAGCGAAAACAGCACGCCCTGGGCCTTGGCATCGGCGATCTCGGCGGCGACGAACGCAGCCAGCGCCTTGCGGCTCATCGAGGCGGCGTCGACGATCTCGCCGGCTTTCACCTTCACCTTGTCCTTGAGCACGGTGACCGTGCCGTCGGCGGCGACCAGTTCGATCTTCAGCGCACCGTCGTTGGCCAGCGTGGCCGACTGCTCGCTACCGAAGAAATCGCCGGCCGCCATGTGGGCGACGTGCGATTTGGAATCCGCGCTCCACGCACCCATGCGGTGCGGGTGCTTGCGGGCGTAGTTCTTCACCGACAGCGGCGCGCGGCGATCGGAGTTGCCTTCGCGCAGCACCGGGTTCACCGCGCTGCCCTTGACCTTGTCGTAGCGCGCCTTGGCGTCCTTTTCCTTCTCGTCCTTCGGCTCGTCCGGGTAGTCCGGCAGCGGGTAGCCCTGCGCCTGCAACTCCTTGATGGCGGCCTTCAGCTGCGGCACCGAGGCGCTGATGTTGGGCAGCTTGATGATGTTGGCTTCCGGCTGCGTCGCCAGCTGGCCCAGCTCGGCCAGGTCGTCGCTGATCTTCTGTGCGTCGGCCAGGTACTCGGGGAACTGCGACAGGATGCGGCCGGCCAGCGAGATGTCGCGGGTTTCCACGGCGATGCCGGCGGGGGCGGTGAACGCCTCGACGATCGGCAGCAGCGACTGGGTGGCGAGGAACGGGGCTTCGTCGGTGAGGGTGTAGATGATGCGGGGCGTATCCGACATGGGGATCAGGACTCTCGACAAGGGGCGATGGGGAACTCAGCGCGCCATTGTCGCGTGTCGCCGCACGCAGGGCAAAACGAGGGGGTATGGATGGTGCCCTCGTGTCCCGGGACACCCTTCAGTGCCGGGGACGGTTGCCGTAGGAACCATCCGCCACCGGGCGCCGCAAAAAAAGCGGGCGTGGATCGCTCCACGCCCGAGCTTGCCCCACACACGTGGGAGAGAGACTTGCCTTGCGGATTACTTGACTTCGATTTCCTGCGTCATGCCGACCGGCTGACCATTGAGGGTCACGTCGACCTTGTACTTGCCGGCAGGCCACGGGTTGGTGTTCGAGAATTCGACATTGGTCGTGCCAGCGTCCTCTGCCTTGACGTTGGCGGTCTGCTGACCCGCCACCTGGCCATCCTGGAACGTCAGCTTCGCATCGATCGCGGCGTCGGCCGGCGTCGATGCGTCGGTCTTCACTGAGACGATGATCTTGTCCTTCGTGCCGAAGGTGCTGACGGCGGCGACGGATTTGTCTGCAGCGGCCGTGTTGCCCACGGTGACACTGGTGGCGCTGACGGGCGCCGGAGCGGGTTCAACCGGGGCCGGCGCGGGTGCCGGTTCGGTCACGGCGGGCGGCGCCGCGACGGGCTCTTCCTTCTTCTTGCAGCCGACCAGGGCAACGGTGCCGACCAGCGCGGCGGCCAGGGCGTAGGAGATGCGGTTCTGCTTCATGGGTTCGGTCCTTGTGGATGAAGTGGAGGGCGATCAGGCGTCGGCCGGTTTCGGCGGCAGCTTGATGACCTGTCCCGGGAAGATGCGGTCCGGATCTTCGATGACGTCGCGGTTCGCTTCGAAAATCTGCTTCCACGCATTGGCGCTACCGTAGTGCGCCTTCGCGATCTTGGAGAGCGTGTCGCCCTTCTCGATGGTGTAGCTCTGCTCGCCGATGATCTCTTCAGTGCTGTCGACGCGCGCAGTGACACCGGAGAAATCCGCTTTCTCCACGATCTGTTCGGTCGAATCCACCTTCGCGGTCACGCCCGAGAAGTCGGCCTTCTTGTCTGTGCTCATTGCAACCACCCCTTCCTGGCGGGCTGTTGGGATGAGCAAGCGTTGCACGCGCGTTGTTAAGAAACCATAGCGCGGGCGTGAAATCGCCTCAATTGTTAGACGTGCAACATTACTGTCGCAGATCGCGCTTCATGAGCGGGACATTCATGTCGTCGGTGGCTCGCCAGGGATTGATGTCCAGGCCGCCGCGACGGGTGTAACGCGCTTCCACCGACAGCGACGCCGGTCGGCAATGCGCGAGCAGATCGTGAAAAATCCGTTCGACGCACTGCTCGTGGAATTCGGCATGGTCACGGAAGCTCACCAGGTAACGCAGCAGTTCGACGCGGTCGATGCGCGGGCCCCGGTAGCGGATCACCACCGTGGCCCAGTCGGGCTGACCGGTGACCGGGCAATTCGACTTCAGCAGTTCGGATAACAGCACCTCGTCGACCAGCACTTCCGGATCGGCGGCCAGGAAGTCCGCGCGCGGCGGACCGTAGTAGTCGATCTCCACATCCAGGCCGTCGAGGGAGTCGCCTTCCGGTGCGTCCGCCATCGGCGGCAGGCCCAACGCCACGCCGACGTCGGCGCCGGCGCGCGCCGATAGATCGGTGGCGATGCGCTCGAGCACCGCGGCATCGCTGTTGAAGCGCGTGCTGTTGAGCGAGTTGAGGTAGAGCTTGAGCGATTTGGATTCGATCAGGCACGGCGACGTGCACGGGACGGTCAGCGTGGCGGTCGCCACGCGCGGCTTGCCCCGGGCATCCAGCCAGCTCAACTCGTACGCATGCCAGCGGTCGTGGCCGACGAACGGCAAGGCATCGGCGGCGATGCCGATCTCATCGCGCGCGCCCTGGCGCGGGATCGGGAAGAGGAGGGTGGGGTCGTACTGCGTCGGGTACGCGACCTCGCGGCCCAACGAGGAATCCTGGGGAGTGCTCATGCCGCCATTCTACGGACGGCGCCTAAAGCGGCGGTGTATAACTCCCGGGTCTCCAGCGAGGACGCGACGATGAAGGCATGGCTGGCCACCGGGTTGTGCGTGCTGCTGTCGGCCTGCGCCAGCGGACCGGCGACGGGCGGCGGGCCGCCGTCCGACATGCTGCCGGACGACGGCATCATCCGGCCCCAGGGCAAGGCGCCCGTGGCGATGCGCGTCGGGCAGGTGCTGGAGATCGCCCTGACGTCCAACGCGAGCACCGGCTACCAGTGGGAATTCACCGCAGACGGTGCGCCCGTGCTGGCCCGCACCACCGGCCCGGCCACGCCGCCGCCGATGGATACGCAGCCGCCGATGCCTGGCGCCTCGTCGATCGCGCGCTGGTGGTTCCGCGCGGAGAAGCCGGGCCAGACAACGGTGCGGCTCGAATACCGGCGGTCTTGGGAGAAGGTGCCGCCGGTGGAAGTGGCCGAGTACGAGATCGAGGTCCGCTGACGGCGCCGCAGGGTCGCATTCGCTTTCCGCGCAAGGCAAAGTGAAGCCTCCCCCGAAGGCCAGGGAGGCCGAGATGACGTTCAACGCGACCTTCCTGCTGCTGTCGATGGCGATGGCGGTGCCCGGCATCGCACAGACGCTACCCGCATCCAGCGCGGCGCCGCCGGTTCCATCTCCTGTCTCGCCGTCGCCCACGGTGACAACGCCTGTGCTCGTGCGCGATCCCGTGTACGCCGCGTGTATCACCGACCTGCGTACCGTCGCGGAGAAGCGTGGCATCGTACCGGCCAACTTCGACACGTACACGAAAGACCTGGCCGCCGACATGAGCGTGCTGGACCTCCTGGATGCGCAACCCGAATTCACCACGCCGCTGTGGGACTACCTGGCGGCCCTGGTCGACGACCAGCGCGTCGCCGACGGCCAGGCCATGCTGGCGACGCACCGCGACCTGCTGGATCGCGTGGCGCTGGCTTACGGCGTCGATGCCGCCACGGTGGTTGCGGTGTGGGGCGTGGAGAGTGACTACGGTCGCGTGTTCGGCAAACGGCCGCTGCTGGTGTCGCTGTCGACGCTCTCGTGCTTCGGCCGGCGACAGGCGTTCTTCCGTGGCGAGTTCCTCACCACGCTCAAGCTGCTGCAGGCCGGCGACATCCGCGCCGAGGGCCTGACAGGGTCATGGGCGGGCGCGTTCGGCCACACGCAGTTCATGCCGAGCACCTATGAGCGCATCGCGGTCGATTTCGATGGCGACGTGCGGCGCAACCTAATCGACAGCATTCCGGATGCGCTGGCCTCGACCGCGAACTACCTGGTGACCTCCGGCTGGCGCACCGGCGAGCCCTGGGGCTATGAGGTGAAGCTGCCACCGGGCTTCGATGTCACGCAGGCCGGCCGCACCAGCCGCAAGCCGTTGTCGCAATGGACCGCGCAGGGCATCGCCCGCGTCGATGGGCAGCCGTTGCCTGCGGACGATCGCGCCGCGGCGGTGCTGGTGCCGACCGGCATCGCGGGTCCTGCGTTCCTCGTGTTCAAGAACTACGACGCGATCTACTCGTACAACGCGGCCGAAAGCTACGCATTGGCGATCGCGCTGTTGGCCGATCGCCTGCGTGGTGGCACGGGGCTGGTGACGGCCTGGCCGACGGACGATCCCGGCCTGGGTCGTCCGCAGCGCCGCGAACTGCAGACCCTGCTGCTCGCGCGAGGCCACGCGATCGGCACGGCGGACGGCATGATCGGCACGCAGACGCGACGCGCGATCGTCGTCGAACAGCAGCGCCTGGGCCTGCAACCCGCGGACGGTCGGGCCGGTGCGAAAATACTCGCTGCGCTGAAGGCGGAAGGGCCGCCCGTCGCGCCACCGGAGCCGCGAAAGCCGTGAGTGCATTACCCGAAGGCGTGACCCAGGAACGCTGGCAGGACATCGACGTGCTGCGGGTGGAAACCCCGATGTCCCTTGCCCGCATCAGTCTGCACGGCGGACAGGTGCTGTCGTTCGCGCCGACGGGTTTCGACGACCTGCTCTGGGTATCGCCGACCACGGCGATGCCGCCGAAGGCGATCCGCGGTGGCGTGCCGGTGTGCTGGCCCTACTTCGGCCGACAGGGACAAGCCGACGATGCACCCCAGCACGGTCATGCACGCATCTCGCGCTGGCCGTTGACGGACGTGCGGCACGAGGCCGATGGCAGCGTCGTGCTCAAGCTCGCGTTGCCGCTGCGGGATGGCGTGCCGCTCGAACTGATCCAGACCGTGCATGTCGGTCGCGACCTCCGGCAGAGCCTGGACACGCTCCATCGCGGCGAGGCGCCGGTCGTGCTGACGCAGGCGCTCCACACGTATTTCCGTGTGGCCGACGCGGCACAGGTGCGTGTCACGGGTCTCGATGGCCTGCGCTATGCGGACAAGTTCGATGGCGACACGCACGTGCAAGCCGGTGACTGGACGCTGCACGACCCGCGCGACCCGGGCCGCAGCGACCGGATCTATACCGGCACCGGCCATCGATTCGACCTCACCGATCCCGCCGGTGGCCGCCGCATCCGGCTGGACACCTTCGGCAGTCGTTCGCTGGTGGTATGGAATCCGGGCGAAGCCGGTGCGGCCGCCATCGGCGACATGCCCGACGAGGACTGGCGGACCTTCGTCTGCCTGGAGGCGGCGAACGCCAGCGAGGACGCGATCGAACTGGAGCCAGGCCAGCGCCACCGCCTGAGCCACGTGATCTCCGCGACCCCGCTGTAACCCGCCGCGGCGCGCCATCGGCCAGGGCGATGCCCTACACTTGCGCACCTTTTCGCCGGTCCGCTCCGTGAACGCCGAAGCCCCCGCACATGCCGGCCGCCGCGCCGCCCTGATCTTCATCTTCGTCACGGTGTTGATCGACATCCTGTCGTTCGGCGTGATCATCCCGGTGTTGCCGGATCTGGTGAAGCAGTTCACCGGTGGCGATGCGGCGCGCGCTGCGATCTGGGTGGGTATCTTCGGCACGGTGTTCTACGCCATCCAGTTCATTAGCTCGCCGGTGCAGGGCGCGCTGTCCGACCGATTCGGACGCCGGCCGGTGATTCTTCTTTCGTGCCTGGGCCTGGGTGCCGACTTCGTATTGATGGCGGTCGCCGGCACCTTGCCGCTGCTCCTGCTGGCGCGAGTGTTCTCGGGTGTCTTCTCGGCGAGCTTCACCACGGCGAATGCTTACATCGCCGACGTCACACCCCCGGAGCGACGCGCACAGGCCTTCGGCATGATCGGCGCGGCGTTCGGCGTAGGGTTCGTCATCGGTCCCCTGATCGGCGGTGCGCTGGGGGACATCGATCTGCGTCTTCCGTTCTGGTTCTCCGCAGGGTTGGCCATGTTGAACTTCCTCTACGGTTGGTTCGTGCTTCCTGAATCGCTTGCGCCGGAGAAGCGGACCAGCCGCATCGACTGGAAGCACGCGAACCCCTTCGGTTCGTTGGTATTGCTCAAGCGCTATCCGCAGGTGCTCGGCCTGGTCGCCGTCGTCTTCATCGCGAACCTCGCGCACTTCGTCTATCCCAGCGTATTCGTGTTGTTCGCCGGCTACCGCTTCCAATGGGGTCCGAAGGAGGTCGGCTGGGTGTTGGCCGCGGTGGGCGTCCTGAGTGTCATCGTGAACGCCCTTCTGATCGGTCGCGTGGTGAAAAGACTCGGCGAGCGCAGGACACTATTGCTTGGCCTGGCATGTGGTGCGCTCGGTTTCGTCGTTTACGGGTGGGCACCGGTCGGTACCGCCTTCCTGCTCGGATTGCCGATCAGTGCGCTATGGGCGCTGGCCACGCCCGCCACACAGTCGTTGATCACGCGTGAAGTGGATGAGCGCGAGCAGGGGCGCATGCAGGGCGCGCTGATGAGTCTCGCAAGCCTGGCGGGCGTCATCGGCCCGATGATGTTCGCGGGGACGTTCGCGCTGTTCATCGGAAAAGCCGCGCCCGCCCATGTCCCCGGCGCCCCGTGGTTTCTTGCTGCGATCCTGCTGTTCTGCGGCATGCTGGTGGGATGGCGATTTGCGCGTCCCAAGCCGCAGGCGCCGATGACATGAAAGAAGGCCGCCCTAGGGCGGCCTTCTCCGTTGCGGGACAAGCGCGCTGGATCAATCGTTTTCGACGTGGATGATCTCGCCGGTGTTGGCCGCCAGGTGGATCTCGACGTCATTGCCGTCGGCGCGCTCGGCCTCGGCCTTCCAGACGCCGTCGTCGAAGTCGACGTCATGCACCTTGGAGTAACCGGCGGCGGCCAGCTTGGCTTTCACGTCATTCTCGCTGAGGTTGGACACCAGCTTCTCGGCCACGATGTCGCCGCTGGCCGGATTGATGCGCACGTCGACGCGGTCGCCGTTGGCGCTGGTCGCATCGGTTTCCCACTGGCCGTCCTCGAAATCGAGATCGTCGATGTTCGTGTAGCCCTTCTCGGTAAGCAGCGCGCGGACCTGCGGCTCTTTCAGCGCGTCCTTGCCGGCGGTGGGCGCAGGCGCCTGCGCGAACGCGGCGCCGGACAGCGCGGCTAGAGCGGCGAGCGTCAACAGGCGATGGCGGTAACGGATGGTCTGCATGGAAATCTCCTATCGGGATGGCGTGGACGATCCTGCCCACGCCCGCATCACCCCGAGGTGAATCCGTGCCGTTGAAACTGAACACTCCACGCCGCGTTCACCCGCATGAGCGCAACGCGAACGTGGATCAGGTACGACGCAATACCAGCAGCGTCACCACGCCCGCCACCAAGCCCCAGAACGCGGAGCCGATGCCCGCGAGCGACAAGCCCGATGCCGTCACGAGGAAGGTCACCAGCGCGGGCTCGCGCTCCGCTTCCTCGCGCAATGCGGCGGCCAGGCTGTTGCCGATGGTGCCCAGCAATGCGATGCCGGCGATGGCGAGGATCAGTTCCTTCGGAAAGGCGGCGAACAAGGCCGCCACCGTCGCGCCGAACAGACCGACGAGCACGTAGAACACGCCGGCCGCCATGGCGGCGACGTAACGACGCGCTGCATCTTCGTGCGCTTCGCGGCCCATGCAGATCGCCGCCGTGATCGCCGCCAGGTTGAGCGCGAACGCACCGAACGGCGCCAGCACCAGGTTGACGATGCCGGTCCAACCGACGACCGGCGAAATCGGAATCGGATATCCGGACGCACGGATCACCGCCACGCCCGGAACGTTCTGCGAGGCCATCGTCACGATGAACAAGGGCAAGGCGATACCGACGACCGCCGCGAACGAGAACGTCGGCGTGGTGAAGATCGGCTTCGCCAGTTGCAACGACAGGCCGTCGATGCGCAGCAAGCCGAGCGCGCCGGCGATCGCGATGCCGACCAGCAACGTCAGGATCACTGCGTAGCGGGGCAGCAGACGGCGGGCGAGCAGGTAGACCGCGAACATCGTCAGCACCATGCCCAGTTGCGTCTTCATGGACGCGAACGCGTCGATGCCGAAGCGCAGCAGCACGCCGGCCAGCATGCCGGACGCCAGCGATACCGGGATGCGGCTGATCATTCGTTCGAAGAAGCCCGAGAATCCGCACACGGTGATCAGCAATGCCGACAGCAGGAACGCGCCGATCGCGTCTGACAGCGGCAGCCCGGCGACGCTGCTGATCAGCATGGCCGCGCCGGGCGTGGACCACGCCGTCACCACCGGCATCCGGTAGCGCAACGACAGGCCGATGCACGTCAGGCCCATGCCCAGGCCGAGCGCCCACATCCATGAGGAGATCTCTTCCGGCGAGGCGCCCAGCGACTGCGCCGCCTGGAACACGATCACGGCCGAACTGGCGAAGCCGACCAGCACGGTCACGAAGCCCGCCGCGATGGCGGACAGGGAAAGGTCTTTCAGCAGATGGCGGGGTGGGGAACTCATTGCTGCTGCGGTACCTGTAGGAGCGACGTAAGTCGCGACCGTAAGAATGAAACTACCCTCGTCCTGTCGATGCGTGTGGCTCCGGTCTCAAAGAAGTGCCGGCGTGCGGTCGCGACTTACGTCGCTCCTACAAGGAGCCCGCGCTTGGTTACGGCCTCGCACCATCGCTTCGCCACCGGCAATGATGTGGTGCAGACCGCTTCGTCGGTCACCGTGGTCACCGCGCGCTCCAACAACTGGATGTCGGCCTCGTGCTGGCGCGCCACATGCGGATCCTCGAAGAAGATCACGCGTTGGCAGCGATGCTCCAGCACGCGGTCGGCGATCTGCGCGTCGCCACCGAGCGGACCGCTCTGGAAGCGTTCCACCCAGGGCACGTCCTGCGGCCAGCCGCGGCTCCACGCCAGTTCGTTGAGGCGCAGGCCGGTGGTGCCGGTCGCCATGCGGTGCGCGAAGCGGGACAGCACGTCGAAGTGCGCGTCGGCGAACGCGAGCATCTGCGGCTTCATCGCATCGTGCGCGATCAGTGCCAGCGTCTGCGATTCCAGCGCATGGAAACGATCGGCGCCACGATCGGGTGCGAAGCCGGCATGGGTGCGTTCCATCTCGATCCAGTCGCGCGCCGAGGCGACCGTCGACAGGAACGGCTTGCCATGGATCACGCATTGGCGCTTCAGCGCGGTGGCTTCGGGGAAGATCGAGGACGGATCGACCGGATCGATGAAGTAGATCGCACCATCGAGGCTGCGTTCGGCGCCTTCCAGCCCGACCACTTCCGCCACCAGCTTCATCAGCCCGCCATCGCGGCCGTACGGATACCGCTTGAGCCCGTCGTAGCCGCGCAGCATGCCGGCGGCGGCGATCGCATCATGCGTGCGTCCCACCGCATGCAGGGCGAGTTGCAGGTCGCGGATGCCGGGCTCGCAGGCCCGCAACCAGCGGAACAGCGCCGCATCTTCGGTGTGGTGGTGCAGGCGGTTGGCAGCCAGGCCCAGGCGCATGATCGATCTGGAAGAGGGGAGAGTCGCGAGTCTAAGCCAAGCCCCGCGGGGCGTGCAGGATCAGGCAAGGACGCGGTCGAAATCGGCATTGTCCGCAACAGGAGGCCACCTAGAATGGCCAACCCATCCCCCGACCGGAGAATTCCATGAGCACTGCTCACGGTTATGCGGCGCAGAGCGCCGACCAGCCCCTGACCGCGTTCGCGTTCGAGCGCCGCGAACCCGGCCCGCATGATGTGCGCATCGAGATCCTGTACTGCGGCGTCTGTCATTCGGACCTGCATACCGCGCGAAATGAATGGCGCAACACGCTGTATCCGTCGGTGCCGGGCCACGAGATCGTCGGTCGCGTCAGTGCGGTCGGAACCGATGTGAAGGGCTTCAAGGTCGGCGACCTGGCCGGCATCGGCTGCATCGTCGACAGCTGCCGCGAATGCGCCTCCTGCCGTGCGGGAGACGAGCAGTACTGCGAGACGGGTTTCACCGGGACGTACAACGGTTCCATCTTCGGGGGCACCGAGAACACGTACGGCGGCTATTCGGACCAGATCGTCGTCGATGAGAAGTACGTGCTGCACATCACCCACGACGAAGACCAGTTGGCTGCCGTGGCGCCGCTGCTATGCGCCGGCATCACCACCTACTCGCCGCTGGCGCACTGGAAGGTCGGTCCCGGCACGAAGGTGGGCGTGGTCGGCCTGGGTGGGTTGGGTCACATGGCGGTGAAGATCGCCAAGGCGATGGGCGCGCACGTCGTGCTGTTCACCACCTCGGCGAACAAGCGCGACGACGCGCTCCGGTTGGGTGCATCGGAGGTGGTGGTGTCGCGCGCTCCGGATCAGATGGCGGCGCAGGCAGCCAAGCTCGATTTCATCATCAACACCGTGGCCGCGCCGCACGACCTGGATGCCTTGCTCAACACCTTGGCCCGCGACGGCACCATGGTGCTGGTGGGGGCGCCGGCCACGCCGCATCCCTCGCCGAACGTGTTCGGCCTGATGCTCAAGCGCCGCTCGCTGGCTGGCTCGGCGATCGGCGGCATCCGCGAAACCCAGGAAATGCTGGAGTTCTGCGCCAAGCACGGGATTGTGTCGGATATCGAAATGATCCGGATGGATACGATCAACGATGCCTACGAGCGCATGCTGAAGGGCGACGTGAAGTACCGCTTCGTCATCGACATGGCGACGCTGAAGGCCTGACCCGCGCGGACGAGAAGAGCCGGGCATCGCCCGGCTCTTCGTTCATTAGTTCAGCAGCAACGTTGCGATGCTGCCCGCCGCGTCGCGTCCCTCGGCGACCGCGGTGACCACCAGGTCGGCGCCGCGGACGGCGTCGCCGCCGGCGAACAGCTTCGGATGCGTGGTCTGGAACGGCAAGCGATCGCCTCCGCCGGCGACGATGCGTCCGTTCGGCGTGCCTTCCACGCCGACCTCGGCCAACCATGCCGGCACGGTCGGCGAGAAACCGAACGCGATGATCACCACGTCCGCTTCCAGCACCGATTCGCTGTCTTCGACCGGCACCGCGTTCTGGCGGCCGCGTTCGTCCGGCTCGCCGAGCTTCGTTTCGACCACCTGCACGCCGGCCACCGTGCCGTCGTCGCCGGCCACGATGCCGAGCGGTTGGCGATTGAACAGGAAGCGCACGCCTTCCTCGCGGGCATTGGCGACTTCACGGGCGGAGCCCGGCATGTTGGCCTCGTCGCGGCGGTAGGCACAGGTCACCTTCGCCGCACCCAGGCGGATCGCACTGCGTACGCAATCCATGCCGGTATCGCCGCCGCCGAGCACGACCACGCGCTTGCCTTGCAGGTCCGGCAGCTGCAGCTTGTCTTCCCAACCGGCGATCGCGCGGCCCCAGGGGTCGTTGCCGCTCACGATGCGGCCGTTCTGCACCAGGAAGGGCAGGGCCGGCAGCACGCCGTCCAGGTCCTGGCCGGGCAGGCCGCCGTCGGTATAGCGGTAGGCGCCGGTGCCGAGGAAGACCGCGTCGTACTCTTCCAGCAGCTGCGCGAGCGTCAGGTCGCGGCCGATCTCCACGCCCAGGCGGAATTCCACGCCCATGCCTTCCAGCACCTCGCGGCGCTGCGCGATGACGCTCTTGTCGAGCTTGAAGCTGGGGATGCCGAACTGCAGCAGGCCGCCGATCTGTTCGTAGCGGTCGTAGACCACGGCCTGGATGCCGGCGCGCGCCAGGCGGTCGGCGCAGCCCAGGCCCGCCGGCCCGGCACCGATGACAGCGACGCGCTTGCCGGTCGGCTGCACGTCGCTCAGATCCGGCCGCCAGCCATTGGCCAACGCGGTGTCGACGATGTACTTCTCCACCGCGCCGATGGTGACCGCGCCGAATTCCTCCAGTGTGCAGCTACCCTCGCACAGGCGATCCTGCGGGCAGACGCGGCCGCAGACTTCCGGCAGCGGATTGGTGGAGTGGCACAGCGCGGCGGCTTCCTCGATGCGGTTCTCCTGCACCAGCTGCAGCCACTGCGGGATGGCGTTGTGCACGGGGCACTTCCAGCTGCAGTAGGGATTGCCGCAGTCGAGGCAACGGCCTGCCTGGTACTGCGCTTCCTCCTTGCCGAACTTGCCGTACAGCTCGCCCCAGTCGCCGGACGTGCGCAACTCCAGCGGGATGCGTTGCGGCATCGTCCGCGGCAGGTCGAGGAACTGGAATACCTGCTTCTTGCTCATGCTGCTCTCCGCAGGGTCTCGTTCAACGAATCGATGCTCGCGGCCTTCGGCTTCACCAGCCAGAACTTGCCCACGTAGTCGCGGAATTCGTCGAGGATCTGCTGCGCCCAGATGCTGCCGGTCAATTCGCGATGGCGGCTGATCAGCGTGTGCAGGTGCTGGCGATGGCTCTCGAAGCCTTCCGGGCTGATGCGGTGGATATCGATCAGTTCGTGGTTGTAGCGGTCGACGAAATCGCGGTCCAGGTCGAGCACGTAGGCCAGACCACCGGTGAAGCCGGCGCCGAAGTTCAGGCCTACCTTGCCCAGCACCAGCACGATGCCGTCGGTCATGTACTCGCAGCAGTGGTCGCCGGCGCCTTCGATCACCGCCAGCGCGCCGGAGTTGCGCACGCCGAAGCGTTCGCCTGCGCGGCCGGCGGCGAACAGTTCGCCGCCCGTCGCGCCGTACAGGCAGGTGTTGCCGATGATGGGCGTGTTACGTGCCTCGAAGCGCGCGCCGCGCGGCGGGCGCACCACCAGCCGGCCGCCGGCCATGCCCTTGCCCACGTAGTCGTTGGCTTCGCCTTCCAGCTCCATCTGCAGGCCGCCGGCGTTGAATGCGCCGAAGCTCTGCCCCGCGGTGCCGCGGAAGCGCAGATTGAGCGGCGCGTCGGCCATGCCCTGGTTGCCGTGCTGGCGCGCGATGGCGCCGGACAGGCGGGTGCCGATGCTGCGGTCGGTGTTGTGGATGAGGAAGCGATGGTCGCCGCCGCTCTTCTTGCGGATCGGCTCGGCGAGCAAACCATCGAGCTGCGTGGCCAGGCTGTCCGGCGATTCGTACAGGCGTTGCGCCGCGCAGCTGCTGCTGTCGAACTGCGCGCCCTTCAGCAGCCGCGACAGATCGACGTTCACGCCTTCGCGGGGCGATACGTCGAGTTGCTGCAGCAGGTCGGTGCGGCCGACGATCTCGTCGAGCGAACGCGCGCCCAGGTACGACAGCCACTGCCGCACTTCCTCGGACAGCAGGCGGAAGAAGTTCTCCACGCGCTCGGGCAGGCCGGTGAAGTACTGCGTGCGCAGGCGCTCGTCCTGCGTGGCCACGCCGGTGGCGCAGTTGTTGAGGTGGCAGATGCGCAGGTACTTGCAGCCGAGCACGATCATCGGGCCGGTGCCGAAGCCGAAACTGTCGGCGCCGAGCAGCGCGGCCTTCACCACGTCCAGGCCGGTCTTCAGGCCACCGTCGGTCTGCAGCACGGTGCGGTCGCGCAGCTGGTTCACCACCAATGCGTGGTGCGCTTCGGCCACGCCGAGTTCCCACGGCACGCCGGCATAGCGGATCGAGCTCACCGGGCTGGCACCGGTGCCGCCGTCGTGGCCGGAGATGGTGATCAGGTCCGCGCCGGCCTTCACCACGCCGGCGGCGATCGTGCCCACGCCCGCATGGCTGACCAGCTTCACCGAGACCAGCGCCGTCGGGTTGATCTGCTTTAGGTCGTAGATCAGCTGCGCGAGGTCTTCGATCGAATAGATGTCGTGGTGCGGCGGCGGCGAGATCAGGCCGATGCCGGGCTTGGCGTAGCGCAGGCGCGCGATCAGCTCGTTGACCTTGTGGCCCGGCAGCTGGCCGCCTTCGCCGGGCTTGGCGCCCTGCGCGACCTTGATCTGCAGCACTTCGGCATTGACCAGGTACTCCGGCGTCACGCCGAAGCGGCCGGACGCGACCTGCTTGATCTTGCTGCGCTTCTCGGTGCCATAGCGCGCGGGGTCTTCGCCGCCTTCACCGGAGTTGCTGCGGCCGCCCAGGCGGTTCATCGCGATGGCGAGCGCTTCGTGCGCTTCCGGCGACAACGCGCCGAGCGAGATCGCCGCGGTATCGAAGCGGCGCAGCAGATCGGTGGCATCGGCCACCTCGTCGATCGGCGTCGGCACTTCGGCTTTCTTCAGCTGCAACAGATCGCGCAGTGCCGACGGCGGGCGCGAGTTCACGGCGTCCGCGTAGGCCTGCCAGTCGCGTGCATCGCCGGTGCGCGTCGCGCGCTGCAGCGTCATCACCACGTCCGGGTTGTACATGTGGTACTCGCCGCCGTGCACGTACTTCAGCAAGCCGCCGACTTCCGGCGATTCGCGGTCGTTCCACGCGCGCGCGTCGAGCTGGCGCGCCTCCAGGTCGAGGCGTTCGAACCCCACGCCGCCGATCCGCGACGGCGTCTCGGCGAAGCACAGGTCGACGACGTCCGGATCCAGGCCGACGATTTCGAACAGCTGCGCGCCGCGGTAGCTGCTGATGGTGCAGATGCCCATCTTCGAAATGATCTTCGACAGGCCCTTGTAGATGCCCTTGCGGTAGCTGCGGCCGATCTGTGCCTGCTCGCCGCCCTTCTTGATCTGCAGGATCCCGCGCCGGCCCAGGTCGAACAGCGTCTGGTAGGCCAGGTACGGATACACCGCGGTGGCGCCCACGCCGATCAGGCAGGCCATGTGGTGCGGATCGCGCGCGGTGCCGGTCTCGACGATCAGGTTGGCGTCGCAGCGCAGGCCCACGCGGCAGAGGTGGTGGTGCACGGCGCCGGTGGCGAGCAGCGCATGCGCCATCGGCCGGCCCGGCTGCGGGTAGCGGTCGGACAGCAGCAGCATGACGTCGCCGTCGCGCGCCGCCTGTTCGGCCTCGCGGCAGATCCGCTCCAGGCCGGCCTTCAGGCCTTCCGCGTGCGAATAGGACAGGTCGATCAGGCGGTTCTTCTCGACGTACTGCGGCATCTTCAGCAACTGCCGCAGCTTGCGCTGGCTCAGCACCGGCGAATTGAGGATGACGTGGTTCACCGTCTCCGGGCCGGCGTGGAAGATGTTGGTCTCCCGGCCCAGCTGGGTGGTCAGCGACATCACGCAGTCTTCGCGCAACGGATCGATCGGCGGGTTGGTGACCTGCGCGAACGCCTGGCGGAAGTAGTCGTACAGCGGCCGCGTCTGTCGGCTGAGCACGGCCATCGGGGTGTCGTCGCCCATCGAGCCGGTGGCTTCCTGCTCGGTCTCGGCGAGCGGGCGCAGCACTTGCTCCACTTCCTCGGTCGAGAGCTGGAACAGCTTGTGGTAACCGCGCAGCGTGCGCTCGTCGAAGGGCTCCTCGACCAGCGACGGATCGATCAGTTCGGTCTGCAGGTAGGTCACGCCCTGGTGCAGCCACTGCTTGTATGGCGCGCGACCACGGTTGATGCGGTCCACCGCTTCGCTGTCGAGCAGGTCGCCGCGGCGCAGGTCGATGGCCATCATCTCGCCCGGGCCGAGCTTGCCCTTGCGGGTGACGCGTTCGGCCGGCACTTCCCACACGCCGGCTTCGCTGGCGACGATGAAGTGGCGGTCGCTGGTCAGCATCCAGCGCGCGGGGCGCAGGCCGTTGCGGTCCAGCGTGCACGCGGCGTAGCGCGCGTCCATCGAGACGATGCCCGCCGGGCCGTCCCACGGCTCGGTATTGAGGCCGTAGAACTCGTAGAACGCGGCCAGGTCGGCGTCCTTGAACTCCAGCGACTGCGTCGCCGGCGGCACCAGGATGCGCAGCGCCTGGATCAGCTCCATGCCCCCGGCGACCAGCAGCTCCAGCATGTTGTCCAGGCTCTGCGAATCGGAGCCGTGCATCGAGATGACCGGGTCGAATTCGCCGATGTCGAAGCGCGGCGTCTTCCACACCTTGCTGCGCGCCTGCGCCCAGCGGCGGTTGCCCTCGATGGTGTTGATCTCGCCGTTGTGCGCCAGCAGGCGGAACGGATGCGCCAGTGGCCAGCGCGGCAGCGTGTTGGTCGAGAAGCGCTGGTGGAACACCACCGCGCTGCTGGCCAGGTCACTGCGCTGCAGGTCCGGGAAGAAGGTCGACAGCTTGTCCGGCAGCACCATGCCCTTGTAGCCGATCGCATGCGGCGACAGCGTGACCACGTAGAAGTCGGGCACGGACGCGCGCAGCTGCTGTTCGGCCCGGCGGCGCGCGAGGAACAGCGCCAGCGCGAAGGCTTCGTCCTTCTGTCCTTCGTCGGCCTCGACGTAGAGCTGTTCGATGCGCGGCAGGGTGTCCTTGGCCAACTGGCCGCAGACCGCGTCGTTGGTGGGCGGCACGCGCCAGCCCTTCACCGCCACGCCGGTGCGGAACAGTTCGGCTTCGAGTGCGGCGCGGCATTGCGCGGCCTGCACCTCGTCGTGCGGCAGGAACACCAGGCCGGCGGCGAAGCGCGCGCCCAATGCGATGCCGGATTCGGCGGCGAGCGCGCGGAGGAATGCGTCCGGTTTGCGGATCAGCAGGCCGCAGCCGTCGCCGGTGAGACCGTCGGCGGCCACGCCACCACGGTGGGTCATGCGCGAGAGCGCGGCGATGGCGGTATCGACCAGCGCACGCGAAGGCTGGTCGTCGAGCTGCGCGATCATGCCGAAGCCGCAGGCGTCGCGTTCGTCGTTCGGGTCGTAGAGACCCTGTTCAAAGCCGCCTTGGCGATTGCGAGGGGCCATGTCTTGCCTCAAACCGGAGTGACGGCGACACCGTGCCCTGCCCACGCAGCGGCACTTCGAAATGTCACCGGAAATCCGACTAGACCATAGATGTTGCGACGCCGCAACAACACCTATGGCGCACCACCTGTTGGTTGCAAAGGCAACTTTTCACGGGGCAAAACCGTGTCCGCCGGACAACAAAAAACCGCCCGCGTCGCCGCGGGCGGTTCGTCGTCCGAGGGACGTGGCGCGAAGCGTCAGCCGCAGTTGACCGAGGTCGCCGCGCCCTTCTCGTCGAGGATGATGTTCAGGCGGTTCGGGTTGAAGTCCATCGTCGCGGCGTCGCCCGGCTTCAGCGCGCGCACGGCGTCGGACTTGCTGTCGGTCTTGGCCTGTTCGATGTCGGCCTCGCTCGCGGTCTTGCCGATGATCCACTGCGCCTGGGTGTCGTCGCAGCTGCCGGCGAGTTCGGCCGGCGCGGGCTCGGCGGCGGGCGGCGTGGCCGCTTCGCTGGCCGCGGCCTGCGACTGTTCGGCGGCGGCGGTCTGTTCGTCGGCCTCGGGCGAAGAGCAGGCGGCCAGCGAGAGGGTCAACAGCAGGGCGGGAATCGCCGTTCGGATCATGCGTAACTCCGGAGGGTGAGATGGAAGGAAGGATTACGCAC
The DNA here is from genome assembly GCF_900116385.1 of Pseudoxanthomonas sp. YR558. Classification (NCBI taxonomy): domain Bacteria; kingdom Pseudomonadati; phylum Pseudomonadota; class Gammaproteobacteria; order Lysobacterales; family Lysobacteraceae; genus Pseudoxanthomonas; species Pseudoxanthomonas sp. YR558. The sequence goes on from NZ_FPCI01000001.1 coordinate 2,365,553, forward strand.
CGGACATTCGAGAGTCGTTAACCGGCCGGCGCGCGCCTGCGTTCGAGCCACCATAGCAGCGCGCTGGCGGAAAGCCAGGCGAGGAACCAGGGCCAGGCGGGCCCGCGAACGCCTTCCACGGCCGATGGCGATGCCACGACTGCGCTCGCGGCGCCTGTACGCGATCGTGTTTGCGCCTGGAGCTCCGCACGGTGCAGCGACGACGCATCGTCTTCGGCGCGGACGAAGAACGGCGTCGCGGCGTCGCCCACCCTCAGCTGATGCCAGCCCGCGCTTCGCGGCCAGAAGCCTGCACAGCGCGCGCTGCCGGTGGCGGGATCGCGCACTACCTGCGTCGTGAGGCCATCAGGTGCGACGATCCGTGCGTCGTCTGCGATGCCGCACAGCGCCACGCGCTCGCCCACGCGCGCGCCCTCGGGCGTCGCGGCAATGGCCTGTGCGCCCGCGCGTGCCAGCGTGGCGAACGCCTGCGACCACAGCGCGGCGTGCACGTCGGTGTGGCCCGCCAGCACCAGCGTGTAGGTATCGGCCGGCGTCCACACGCCGACCCGGCCGTGGCCCATCGCGTGCCACCACGCGGCCGGTGCGCCGGCCGCGTCGCGCAGCAGCGCGACATCGCCACCCGCAGGCATCCGCACCGTCCGCCGGGTGAGGACGGGCAGGCCGCCCGGCACGGCGTCGGCATCCACCGGCAGGTCTGCCGTGCCAGCGCCGCGTCGTGCGCGCCAGGCGTCGTCGTCCGGCGCGGGACGGGACAGGCGGAACTCGGACTCGTCGTTGCCGACGGCCGGCACGCCCAGCAGGCGTTGCACGGGCGGGGAGATCGGTCCGTCGGCGCGCACCAGCACGCCCAGTCCGTCGCGCACGGCCGCGCCGAGCGCCGCACGTTGCGCTTCGCCGAGTCCTGCGGCACTGCGCGCGTCCAGCACCAGCAGGTCGAAACGGCGCAGTGTTTCGGCGTTCATCGGCAACGGGGCATCGCCGAGCTGCATGCCGCCGCCCAGGCTGACCTGCAGGTGCAGCGGGATGCCCACGTCCGTCGCCCAGCGACGCAGGTATTTGCCCTCGGCATGGGGCGCACCGGCGAGCACCCATACGCGGGGCGGCGTCGAGGGCTGCGTCCAGACCGGCAGCGACGCGGCATCGGCCACGCTACCGCGCGCTTCCCGCACCTCCACCCGGAACAGCGCCGGGCCGGGCAGGCGGGCGACACCGGTGAGGCGGAAGCGACCCTGCTCGTCCACCGGCGCGGCATCGATGCGCTGGCCTGCGGGGTCGAACAGCACCACCGTCGCCTTCGGCACGTCGTTCACGCGACCGCTGGCGATGAAGGTGTCGCCCGGCGCCACGACACCCACCGGCGCGAGTTCGACGACACCGCGCGGCAAGGCGGTGGGCGAGAACACGATGCGCCGGTCGCCGAGCGCATCGCGGTCGCGGGCTTCCAGCCCATCACCGACGACGTGCAGCGTGCCCACGTCCGGATGCCGACGCAGCGCAGTGCCCAGGTCCGGCACACGCTCACTGCCGTCGGAAGCCGCGGCCTCCGGCAGGGCGACGCGGGGCTGGCCCTGCAGCGCCGCGGGCAGGGCGGCCTGGCCGGCGTTCGCGGTCATTACCACCAGGGTGCCGGGGGTCGACGCCTGCCGCGGCGGCAGCAGGGTGAAGTAGAGCAGCAGCGCGCAGACGGGTTGCAGCGCGCACAGCAGCAAGAAGCGGGTGCGGGAGCCGCGCACGTCCGTGGAAGCACCACGACGCCGCGCAATCAGGCGCGCCGACGCGAGCAGCACGCCGAGCGCGAGCAGGCCGGCCAGCAGCCAGGGCAGGAGCGCGGGCAGGGTCATCGCGCGGGCTCCTGCTGCAGGGCATCGAGATAGCGGCGGCCGGCATCGTCCGGCGCGGCCCGACGTTGCACCTGTGCGGGCGGTTGCGGCGACGCCGACCACAGCAGCGCACGCAGGCGTGCACGGCAGGGCGCGCACGACGGATCGCCGCGCACTTCATCGATGGCGGCGAACAGGTCCAGCGCATCCGGCACGCGTGCTTCGTTCGCGCGCAGCCAGGTGTGCAGCGCGTCCAGGTCCGCGCCATCCGCCGGTGCGCGATCGTTGGCGAGGGCGCGCCATGCGCGTGCGGGAGCCGCGTCGACGTCGTCGGGCATCGGGGCGAGCAGGCCGAGCGCGCGGAAGGCGATGCCCTTGCGATCGCCGCCCATCCGGCGCGTCTCGTCGATCGGCGGCAGCTCCGGTCCCACGCGGGCCAGGTAGATGCGCGTCGCCTGCTGCACCTGCTTGATGTACTCCAGCGCCTTGTACGCGAACGGCAGTGCGCGATCCGGCTGCCCCTGGCGCAGGTGAAGTTCCGATTGCCACATCTGGTCCAACGCCTTCTTCAGCGTCGCGCGCGTGTCGGGGTCGAGCAGCGTCGCGGCTTCGGCGTGGTCGTGCGTGTGGCCATAAGCTTCCAGCACGTCGGCCTCGCGGCCGAAGCTGGCGCCGCTCGCCGACGTCGCATGGTCGTGATCGTCCTGCGCAGCGGTCGGGGTTTCGGCGTGATCGTGTCCGTCGTCGTCCGCGTGGTCGTCGTCGGTGTCGCTGGTCGGCGGCGGTTGCGGCTCGCCTTCGGCTTCCTCTCCGAGGAACTGGCCATAGCGCAAGCGCAGGATGCGCTGGTCCACGCCGATCGCATCCGAGCGCGTGACGAACGTGTCCGCCGCCAAGCCGCGTTTCTGCTTCTGCAGCGCTTCGGCGTCAATGATGATCTGGCGCTGGCTGCGGAAGTAGGCGGGCATCACCTTCTTCACCAGTCCTTCCAAGCCCGTGCTTTCCTCGCCCAGGTCCGCCGGCCAGCGCAGGATCAGGCCGGGGCTCTGCGCGGTCTGCGGCGTCGGCGTGCGCGTGTCGCGCACGGTGAGCTGCGCGATCAGGTCGTCGCCCACCGCCATGCCGAGCGCCTTCAGATCCAGCGAGGCGGCGAACCGGCGCGCAGTCGCGGGGCCGGTGCCGTGCAGCGTCATCGTCTGTTCCTTGAACGCGATGTTCTCGCCGCTGCCTTGCGCGAGCGTCAGCTTCAGCGTGGCGGCCGCGGCCACGCCGTAGTCGTCGCGGGCTTCGAAGGCGAGCGCCCAGCGCGTCTGTCCGACTGCCACCAGGCTGAGGCCGCGGTCGGGCGCGAGCACCTTCACCTGCGGCGCGCGATCGGGAATGGCATCCAGCCGCCGGAGTTTGGACGGCGGTTGCGCCTCGGTGCCGGCGGCCACCACGCGATACAGCGTGGATTTCGCGAGGCCATGCGTCGCTCGCCAGGTGTCGCCGTCGCGCTGCAGCGCGATGCGCTGGCCGTCGTGGAAGACGAGGTCGGCGCGGGTCGGTTGCGGTTCGAAACGCAGCGTCCAGGCGAGTCGCGAGCCGACGGGGGCTTTCGCATCGAGCGTGGCTTCGTCGCGCGCCGGCTGGCCCGTGTAGGACGGCGGCGCGACGTGCAAGCGTTGGCCGACCAGGCGTGGGACGCCGGGAATGACCGGCGTTTCTTCGTCCGCAGGCGCGAGCGTGCTGGCCATCGGTGCGCGCGCCGGCCACAGCGCCGACACGGCGATGACCACGCCGGCCACCAGCCACATCGCCACGATGCGCGGCCATGGCCACGGCGTGCGCAGGTCCGGTGCCGGCTGGCTGCGTAGCCGCTCGCGGACGCGCGCTTGCTGCAGCTGTTGCAGCGGCGTCAGCGAAGCGGGCGGTGCCAGCAGCAGATCGCTGCTGTCGTCGAGGTCCTTGCGGCGCGCATCCAGCTGGCGCACCAGCCAGGCGGTGTCGAACGCGCGCGTCCGCCGCCAGGCCAGCGCGGCGAGTGCGGCGATCCCGGCCAGTGCGACGGCTACGGCTACTGCGGGCGATGCGAAGCGCCACACCACACCGGCGAGCGCGACGGGAATCGGTGCTCCCAACACCAGTTGGCCGAGCGTCGCATGGCGACGGACCTGGGCGAGGCGGTCGAAGGCCGACAACGTCATGGCGCCACGCTCCGCGTGCGTCGCGTGGCCATCCAGCGTTCCACCAGCATCAACAACGCGATCAGCAGCGCGATCCAGGGCTGCAGGTCGCGTGGTGCGACGGGATAGGCCGCGCCACCGCGGGTCGGCGCGTAATCCGTCGCGAGCACGCGCGTGGGTGCGGCAGCAGGACCGTCGAACAGGGCGCGCAGGCGGTGCGGGAAATCGGCGTCGAGCAGCGCCGGCATCGCGTCGGGCCGCAGCGCACGGGTGAAGCGCATCACCCGGCCCCGGCCGTGCGGGGTGCTTTCGACCAGGGGCGCACCTTCGGCGTCGCGCCAGGCCGTCGACGACATCGCAATGCCGTCCACCGTCGTTTCATGGGCCAGCAACGCGACGCCGCCGGCCGAGATCCACTGCATGACCGGCGCGGGCGCCGGTCCCGGTGCCAGCCACACCAGCGGCTGCGACGGCGGAGGCAATGGCGCGTCGCTCGTCCCGATCTGTACGGCCGTCGCGCTGTTCGGCTGCCACGCGCGTGCGGCGGCGCGCAGGTAGCGCAGCGCTTGTTCGTCGCCCGCCGCGTTTCGGATCGCCCATGCAGGCGATGGCGAGGCCTTCGCCGACGATGCCGGCATCGCGCCGTCGACGACCTTCCAGGTCACCGCACGCGACAGCGCGGGCCTCTCGGCATCCGCACCCTGCAAGGTTGCAGGCACGATCACCGTCAACGCGACGTCGGGAGGCAGTTCGGCATCGAGTTGCCGCAGCAGGCTGCCGATGGCCGGCGTGCCGGCAGGCATCGGCGCATCCAGCGACGGGAAGCCCGGCGCCAGCCAGTGCAGCCGCATGCGCGCATCGGAGGTCGTACGTGCGAAGCCTGCCTCCACGCCGGGCACGGCGACCGTCCACGGCCGCGTGTCGTCCAGGCCCGACAGCACCGGCCGGGCCAGCCACAGCGCGAGCAATGCGAGCACCAGCAGGCGCAGCAACAGCAACGGCCATTCGTCGAAGCGGATGCGGTGGCGCGGCTTCGGCTTCTGCCGCAGCCAGCGCAGCGCGGCGAAATCGGTCGGCGTCTGCTCGTGCCGGCGCGCGAGATGCAGCAGCAGCGGCAGCAGCAACGCCGCGAACGCGGCCAGGCCGGCCGGCAGCAGGAACGCCAGGCTCATGCGTACTCCGCCGCGTCACGCGCGCCGAACAGCCGGCGCAGCGGCAGGTCCAGCGGCTGGTCGGTGTAGTGCCGGGCGTGGCGGATGCCGGCCGCGTCCAGGCGCGCATCGAGCACGCCCTGCGCATCCGCGAAGCGGCGCAGGTAGTCCGCGCGCAGGGCCGCCGCATCGCCCAGCAGCTCCTCGCCGGTTTCCGGATCGCGGAAGCGATGGCCACCGGTGTAGGAGAAATCGCGCTCTTCCGCGGTCAGCAGCTGGATGGCCAGCACCTCGCGCCGCGCGGCAGCGAGCCGTTCCACCAGCGCGGGCATCGCGTCGTCGAACCAGTCGCTCAGCACCAGCACCAGGTCGCCGGCGGCGATGCGTTCGAACACCGGGCCCAGCCGTTCCTGCGCAGGAAACGCGCCGTCCGCACGCAGGCCGTGCAGCGCGAGCAGCAGCTGGTCGCGCTGGCGCGCGCCGTTCCCGGGCGCGACCAGGCGCACGCCATCGCCGTGCAGCACGAGCAGGCCGAAGCGGTCGCCCTGGCGCAGCGCCAGGTCGGCGACGCAGGCCGCGAGGCTGCGCGCAGCATCGAAACGCGTACCGCGCGCGCCGTCGCGTTGCGCCATCGACGCGGTCGCGTCGAGCACGATCCACACCGTCAGCGGACTCTCGCGTTCGGCTTCGCGCACGAAGAAGCGGTCCGAGCGCGCGTACAGCTTCCAGTCGATCTGGCGCAGCTCGTCGCCGGGCTCGTAGGCGCGGTACTGCGCGAACTCCAGGCCGGCGCCGCGGCTGCGGCTGTGGTGCACACCGATCCCCTGCGCGCCGATCGCACGGCGCGCGGTCAGCCGCAGGTCCTTCAACCGGCTGCGGACGTCGGCGGGGATCAGGTCGTGCGCCATGAGCGTTCGATCAAGCGGCGAGCGGCACGCCGCGCAGCAGCGCGGCGATCACGTCGTCCGCGCTGACCTGTTCGGCCTCGGCGGCGAACGACAGCAGCAGGCGGTGGCGCATCACCGGCTTCGCCAGCGCGACGATATCCTCGCGCGTCGCCGCCAGGCGGCCGTGCAGCAAGGCGCGGGCCTTCGCGGCCAGCACCAGCGACTGGCCGGCGCGCGGACCGGCGCCCCAGCGCACGTACTTGCGGATCTCCTCCGGCACGCCATCGCCAGGCCGGCTGGCGCGCACAAGCTTGGTGATCCAGCGCAGAAGATCGTCGCTGACATGCACGTCGCGCACATGCTTCTGCAGCGCGAGGACGGCCTCGCCTTCCATCACGCGCGGTACCGCGCCGCCGGCACGGCCGGTGGTCTGCGCGAGGATGTCGTGTTCTTCCTGCTCGGTGGGATAGTCCACACGGATATGCAGCAGGAAGCGGTCGAGCTGAGCTTCCGGCAACGGGTAGGTGCCCGCCTGTTCGAGCGGATTCTGCGTGGCCAGCACGAAGAACGGCGAGGGCAACGCATGCGTGGTGCCGGCGTAGCTGACCGTGCGTTCCTGCATCGCCTCCAGCAGCGCGGCCTGGGTCTTCGGTGGCGTGCGGTTGAGTTCGTCGGCGAGCAGCAGATTGGTGAAGATCGGACCGGGCTGGAAGCGGAAATGGCGATGGCCCGTGCCGTGGTCTTCCTCCAGCAGCTCGGTGCCGAGGATGTCGCTGGGCATCAGGTCCGGGGTGAACTGCACGCGGCGGAACTGCAAGTGCAATGCCTCGCCCAGCGAGCGCACCAGCAGCGTCTTGCCCAGGCCGGGCACGCCTTCGAGCAGGCAGTGGCCGCCGGCGAGCAGGCCGATCAGCAACTGTTCCACCACGTCCTGCTGGCCGACGATGGCCTGGCCGATGGCGGCGCGGAGTTCGCCCAGCATGGCGAGTTGCTGCTGGAGGTCGGATTCGGTGATGGATGCGTTCATGGGGATCCGGGAAGAAGTGCGTCAGGTGGTCAGCGCGTAGATCACGAGGTTGACCGCGAACTTGGTGTTGTCCTCGGCCAGGAAGCGCTTGTTGCGCCAGTCGTAATCCCACTCGCAGCCGTAGTCCTTGTTGCTGTAGAGCACGCCGAGACGGCCGTTGATCTCGATGCCCTGCAGGTACTCGTGCACCAGGTCGTCGCCCCAGCCGTTGAGCTCGAAGCTGGTGGCCGGTGGGCCGTCGAACTTGAAGAACGAAGAATAGATCGCGTGCGTGTTCGGCAGCTTCTTCATCGCCTTCGCGCCGAAGATCGACGCCATCTGCGCCTCGAACGACTTGGCGAACAGGCCGTCGATGTCGTGGTTGCAGTCGTCGACGAACACGAAGCCGCCGTTGCGCACGTAGCGCTCGAAGTGGCGGCGCTCCACCGGGTTGAACTCCACCAGCTTGTGCCCGGCCAGGTAGCAGAACGGGGCGGCGAGCATGCGCGGGTCGGACAGCGCCAGCACATGTTCCTTCGGATCCACGCGCATCGTGGTGTAGTCGATCAGCGAGGTGATCAGGTTGGACGGCATGCGCGCGTCCACGTCCCAGTCGCCGGAGTCGTACTTCAGTCGGGTGAAGTGGAAATCGTAGTTACCGGCCGCGCGCGCGCTCCGCGTCGGCCCGGCCAGCATGGCGCCAGCCAGGCCGCCGGTGAGCAGGCGGAGGAACTGCGCGCGCGTGAGGTTCATGGGGGGTGCCCTCCCGGCATGCGGGAGGGCGGTTCCTCAAGGGCGCTTAGACGGCGTCCGACAGCGAAGTGAAGGTGAAGTCGCGCAGCTTCATCGGCGGGATCATCATCACGAAGCTAGACTCGTCGCCGGCCACGCGCACCGGCTTGCCCAGTTCCTCGATGTTGTTGAGCATGATCACCGGCGACTCGTTGAAGCGGAAGTTCTTCACCGGGTGCTTGATCTGCCCGTTCTCGATGTAGAACGTGCCATCGCGGGTCAGGCCGGTCAGCAGCACGGTCTGCGGATCGACCATGCGGATGTACCAGGTGCGCGTGACCAGGATGCCCTTCTGCGTACCGGCGACCAGTTCGGCCGTGGACTTGGTGCCGCCGGCCACCAGCAGGTTGCCGGGCGAACCGATCGCGCGCTTGCCCTGCTTCTGCGCCCAGAAGCGCGAGTACTCCAGGTTGGCGATCTTGCCGTTCTCGACGATGGCCATCTTCTCGCGCGGCAGGCCTTCGCCGTCCCACGGCATCACTTCCGCACCGGGGTGCCACGGGTCGGCGCTGATGTTCACGCGCGGGTCGTAGACCTGCTCGCCCAGCTTGTTGCCGCCACCCTTCTTGGACAGGAAGCTGCGGCCTTCGTCGGCCTGGCGCGCGTCGAAGAAGTTCATCATGAAGGAGATCAGGCCCGCCGCCGCGGCCGGTTCCAGGATCACCGTGTACTTGCCGGGCTCCAGCGCCTTGGCTTCGGCCGATTCGCTGGCCTTGCGCATCGCGGTGCGGATGTCGCTGCCGGCCTTGAAGTCGCTGGCATTGCCCAGGTTGCGGCCGACCCAGCCGGAACCGCGGCCGTCCTCGGTGCGCACGGTGCAGGTGTAGTTGAAGCCGGTCGCGCGCTGGTAGCCGAAGTTGCCCTTGCTGTTGGCGAACGCGACGAAGCTCTGGCCGTCTTCGAGGAAGCCCGCGGCGATCAGTTTCTCCGCCTTGCACGGGCCGATCGAATCGGCGGCGACCTGGGCGCGGAATTCGGGCGTGATGGCGGCGGTGGATTCGCTAAAGGTGGCGCTGGGCTTGTAGGTCTGCTTCTCGACGGCCGGCATGAACTCGGGGTTCTCCGGCGCCAGGCGGGCGAGGTCTTCGGCGCGGCGGACCACGCGCTCCAGCGCAGCGTCGTCGAACTCGTTGATCGTCGCGATGCCCACGCGCTTGCCGAACGCCACCTGCACGCCAAGGTCGGTGTTGCTGACGATGCCGCTGGTTGAGACGTTGTTAAGCGCGAAACGGATGTTGCCGTCGACGGAACCGGTGAGGGACGCGGTGCACTCGTCGGCGGTGGACAGCGCGATGACCTTGTCCAGGATGGCCTTGGCCTGCGCTTCGGTGAGGATGCTCATGTTCTAGGGTCTCCTTGCGCCGATCAGCCGAGCGAGCGGGCGGTGTTGATGACGTTGATGCCGTTGAAGCGCGCGGTGGACGACCCGTGCGAAACCGCAGACACCTGGCCGGGCTGGCCCTTGCCGTCGAAGAACGAACCGCCCAGGCGGTAATCGCTTTCGTCGCAGACGGCGGTGCAGGCGTTCCAGAATTCCGGCGTGCGGATCTGGTAGGCCACGTCCTCGATCTGCTGGGTGATCTTGCCGTTCTTGATCTCGTAGAAGAGCTGGCCGCCGAACTGCGCGTTGTAGCGCTGCTGGTCGATCGAGAACGAGCCGTCGCCGATGATGTAAATGCCGTTCTCGACGTTCTTCACCATGTCGGCCACGGACAGTTTGGTCTTGCCGGCGGCCAGCGACACGTTGGCCATGCGCTGGAACTGCACGCTGCTCCACGAGTCGGCATAGCAGCAGCCGTCCGATTCGGTCTTGCCCAGGATGTGGGCCTGGTCGCGGATGGTCTGGTAGTCGACCAGCTTGCCGGCGCTCACCAGGTCCCAGCGCTTGGTCTTCACGCCTTCGTCGTCATAGCCGACCGCGCCCAGGCTGCCGGGCTGGGTCTTGTCGGCGAACAGGTTGACCAGCTCGCTGCCGTACTGGAAGCGCTGCTCGCGCTTGTCCAGCGTGGCGAAGCTGGTGCCGGCGTAGTTAGCTTCGTAGCCGAGCACGCGGTCCAACTCGAGCGGATGGCCGACCGATTCGTGGATGGTCAGCCAGGTGTGCGAGGGATCCAGCACCAGGTCGTACTTGCCCGGCTTCACCGACGGCGCGGTCAGCTTCGCGCGCGCCTGCTTGGCCGCCGCGATGGCGTCTTCCTTCATGTCGTAGGACAGGCCGTAGTTGATCACGCCGTTCGGTGTGGCGAACTTCTGGCCGGCGTCGCCATCCAGGTATTCGTAGCCCAGGCCCATCGGCGAGGACAGGCCGTCGCGCGTGCGGAACTTGCCGCTGGCCTTGTCGATGGCGGTGACCGTCATCGGCACCCAGATGCGGTGCACGTCCTGGTCGATGAAGGAGCCGTCGGTGCTGGCGAAATACTTCTGCTCGTTGACCAGGAACATCATCGAGTTGACGAAGTCCGCGCCGGCGTTCATCGCCGCAGCGTTGACGCCCAGCAGCAGGTCGACCTTGTCCTTGATCGGCACGTCCATCGCGTTCTTCTTGATCGGCGTCTTCCACGACACCTCGCCGAAACCCGGCGCCTTGGCCAGCTGCACCGGCGCGGTCTGGGTCTTGCTGTTGGCCTTGGCGATGGCGGCGGCTTGGCGCGCGGCGGCGGCCACACCCTCGGCAGTCAGCGTGTTGGTGGCGGCGAAGCCCCAGGCGCCGTTGGCGATCACGCGGATGCCGGCGCCGGTGGACTCGGTGTTCACCACGTTCTGGACCTTGTCCTCGCGGGTGATCACGAACTGGCGCAGGTAGCGCCCGATGCGCACGTCGCAGTAGGTCGCGCCGGCCTGCTTGGCCGCGGCGAGCGCGGCATCGGCGAGGCGCTTCTTGAAGGCGACGTCGAGGGTGGACTGGAGTTGCTCGGCGGCGATCGCCTTGCCGAGGAAGGACGGCACCATCAGGCCGCCCAAGCTGAGGCCGGTCATGGCCAGGAAGTCACGACGTTGCAAGGCAATTCTCCACCGGTTGGGCCTGCCGGGCGGCAGGCGGGGCACTGCGACGGGAGCGTTCCGGCCCACGCGTTCACCACCGTGCAGGTCGTCCCGGATTCTTGCGCCCGCATGGAGACAGCGTCAAATGACTTTCGGCATACACACGATGCCGCGATGCCCGGATCGATGCCTTCGAATTACCCCAGGCTGCGCGCCGTGTTGATGATGTTGATGCCGTTGAAGCGCGTGGTGGCCGAGCCGTGCGATACGGCCGATACCTGGCTGGGCTGGCCCTTGCCGTCGAAGAACGAACCGCCGAGGCGGAAGTCGCGCGCGTCGCAGATCGCGGTGCACGCGTTCCAGAACTCCGGCGTACGGATCTGGTAGGCCGCATCCTCGACCTGGCGCGTGACCTGTCCGTCCTTGATCTCGAAGTAGAGCTGTCCGCCGAACTGCGCGTTGTAGCGCTGCTGGTCGATCGAGTACGAGCCGCGGCCGTGGATGTACAGGCCGTTCTCCACGTCCTTCACCATCTCGGCCACCGTCAGCGGCGTCTTGCCCGGCGCCAGCGACACGTTGGCCATGCGCTGGAATTGCACGCTGCTCCACGAATCGGCGTAGCTGCAGCCGTGCGACGCGTCCTCGCCAAGGATATGTACCTCGTCGCGTGTGGCCTGGTAATTGACCAGCACGCCGTCCTTCACCAGGTCCCAGCGGCGCGTCTTCACGCCTTCGTCGTCGTAGCCCACCGCACCGAGGCTGCGCGGCTCGGTCTTGTCGGCGGTGAAATTGACGATCGGACTGCCCCACTGGAATCGCTGCTCGCGCTTGTCCAGCGTGGCGAAACTGGTGCCGGCGTAGTTGGCTTCGTAGCCGAGCACGCGATCGAGCTCCAGCGGATGGCCGACGTTCTCGTGGATGGTCAGGAACAGATTGGACGGATCCAGCACCACGTCGTACTTGCCCGGCTTCACCGACGGCGCGGTCAGCTTGACGCGGGCCTGCTTCGCCGCCGCCACGATGTCCTCGCGCAGGTCGTACGACGCGCCATAGGCCACCACGCCACCCGGCAGCGCGAATTTGTCGGCCGGGTTCGCATCCAGGTACTCGTAGCCCATGCCCATCGGGGCAGAGAGTCCATCACGCGTCTTGAACTTGCCGGTCGCCTTGTCCACCACCGTCACCGTGAAGGGCACCCAGATGCGGTGCACGTCCTGGTCGATCCAGGAACCGTCGGTGCTGGCGAAATACTTCTGTTCGTTGATCACGAACATCCGCGATGCCGCGAAGCTGGCGCCGGCAGCGAGCGCGGTGGCGTTCGCGTCCAGCAGCAGCTCCACCTTCTCCTTCACCGGGACCGCCATCGCGTTCTTCACGATCGGCGTGCGCCAGGCCACTTCGCCGGCACCCTTCAACGGCGCCAGCTGCACGGGCTTGCCCTGGATGCGCGCATTCGCGCGGGCGATCGCCACGGCCTGGCGCGCGGCGGCGGCGACGCCATCGGTCGTCTGGTCGTTCGTCGCCGCGAAGCCCCACGCGCCCTGCGCGATCACGCGCACGCCGATGCCGGAGGATTCGGTGTTCACCACGTTCTGCACCTTGTCCTCACGGGTGATCAGCGACTGCCGCAGGTAGCGGCCGACGCGCACGTCGCAGTAGCTCGCACCCGCCGCGGTCGCGGCCGAGAGTGCGGCTTCGGCGAGGCGCTTCTTCTTCGCCACGTCGCCGGGCTCCAGCAGCGCTTCTGCCGCGATGACGCGGGTGCCAGGCAGGGCGAGGCCGGCGAAGGCGAGGCCGCCAAGGGTCAGGAAGTCGCGTCGCTGCATGCGCGTGTCCGGAGGAAGGAAGCACCGGACTGTCGTCGGCGTGCCGGGCAGCGTCAAGTGACGCCGGTCATGGCCGGGTGACGTGGTGCACAATGCGGCCCATCCCCCCGCAGGAGTCGGCGCGCATGAAGTCCCGCCCGGTCGCCAAGCCCGAGAACGACGACGAACAACCGCGCCTCGCGGTGCTGATCGATGCCGACAACGCCCAGCCGGCCGTCATCGAAGGCTTGCTCGCCGAAGTGGCGAAGTACGGCGTGGCCAGCGTGAAGCGCATCTACGGCGACTTCACCAGCACCCGGATGACCCAGTGGAAGCAGGCGCTGCTGAAGCACTCGATCAACCCGGTGCAGCAGTTCGCCTACACCAGCGGCAAGAACGCCACCGACAGTTCGCTGATCATCGATGCGATGGACCTGATGTACACCCGGCGCTTCGACGGTGTCTGCCTGGTGTCCAGCGACAGCGATTTCACCCGCCTGGCCCAGCGCCTGCGCGAGGAGGGCCTGACCGTCTACGGCTTCGGCGAACGCAAGACGCCGGATGCCTTCGTACAGGCGTGCGATAAGTTCATCTACGTTGAAGTGTTGCGCAGTGAGGTGCCTGCACCGCCGCCCCCGCCACCGGCGAAGCCCGCGAAGAAGGCGGCCAAGCCCGCGACGAAGAAGCCAGCGGCGCAGGCCGAGCCCACCGCGGCGCCGGTCGTGGAGCAGGGCAAGCACGAATCGCTGCCGCTGCGGCTGATCCGGCAGGCCATCGAGGAAGCGAGCGACGACCAGGGCTGGGCCTTCCTCGGCAGCGTGGGCAGCTACCTCAACAAGGTGCGCCCGGATTTCGACACGCGCCTGTACGGCCACAAGAAGCTTAGCGACCTGCTGAAGGCGCACCCGCGCCACTTCATCGTGGAAGAGCGGGCGGGCGACAACGGACTGAAGCGCGTCTACGTGCGCTCGGCAGGCGGATGACGATCGAGAAACCCTTCGCCCCGTCGTGTGAACGCAACCAGGACCCGATCCTGGAGGTGCTGCAACGGCATTTCGGCGATACGCGGCGCGTGCTCGAAGTCGGCAGCGGCACGGGGCAGCATGCCGTGCACTTCGCCGCGGCGATGCCGAACGTGTCCTGGCAGGCCAGTGACCGTGCGGACTATCTCCCCGGCATCGCACTCTGGCTCGACGAGGCCGCACTGGCGAACACGCCACCAGCCGTCGAACTCGATGTCGACGGACGATGGCCGGATGCGATGTTCGACGCGGTCTTCACCGCCAACAGCCTGCACATCATGGGCTGGCCGCAGGTGGAGGCGTTCTTCGCCGGGGTCGGCGCGGTGCTGGAACCGGGCGGCCTGCTGGTGGTGTACGGCCCCTTCAACGTCGGCGGCGAGTTCACCAGCGAGAGCAATCGCGCGTTCGAGCAATGGCTGAAGGACCGCGATCCCGTCTCCGGCATCCGCGACATCGAGGCGGTCGACGCACTGGCGCGCGGCATCGGTCTGGTGCGGGTCGAAGACAACGCGATGCCGGCCAACAACCGCTGCATCGTCTGGCAACGGACGGCCTGACGATCAGGGGATGAAGGTCTGTTCCGGATCGTCGAACGACTTGAACTCCAGCGCGTTGCCCGACGGATCGAACAGGAACATGGTGACGTGCTGGCCGGGCTTGCCCTTGAGCCGCAAGTGCGGCTCTTCGTGGAACGGAATGCTGGCGGCCTTGAGCCGCATCGCCAACGCCTCCCACGCAGCGCGGTCCAGGTTCATGCCGAAGTGCGGCACCGGCACGGCCTCGTCATCGAAGCGTCCGCTGTGCAGCGGTTCGCCATCGCCGCCGATATGCGCGACCAGGTGGTGGCCGAAGAAATCGAAGTCCTGGTACGACGTATCGCTGCGGCCCATCGGGCAGCCCATCGTGTCCCCGTAGAAGCGGCGCGCTTCGTCCAGGTCGCGCACCGGGAACGCGAGATGGAACTGGCTGATGGAGTCGGTCACCGCGTTCACGAGGCGACCTCCAGCTGCGGTGCGTGCGCGTCGAGGATGTTCTGCCAGAACAGGTTCCACGCGCTGATGCTGCGTTCGTAGCCGCGCGCCAATTCCGGTAGCACGCTGGGGTCGTGGCGCAGGTACTCGTCGATTGCCGCCCGCGTCAGTTCGCCGTGCACGATGTCCTCTTCGCCGGTGTGGATGGTCCAGAACTCCCAGTCGATGCGGTCTTCGTTCGCGCGCAGGTAAGGATGCGTGCGCATGTGCTCGAACATCACCGACAGGTAGGTCTGGCACAGGCATTCGCCGCCCATGCCGCGCAGGCCCACGCCATAGGCCACCGGATTGCGGGTCAGGTCGCGGGTCAAACCCTGCAGGATGCGCGCGTTCGCCGGCAGCACGCGCTCGATGTCGCGGTCGTCCACGCCGATGCTGGACAGGAAGCGGTCGTACACCGTCGGATGCGCACGCGCGGGATCGCCTTCGCCCAGTTCCTCCGACAGGATCTGGCCGAGCAGGCTGCGCAGGCCGCCGAACGGCAGCCGCGACACCAGCAGTGCGAGGTCGGTGATGTAGTCGATGGTGAAGAACCGGTACTGCACGCAGAAGCCGCGCAGCTCGGCGATGTCGAGGCTGGGAAGGATGCGCATGCGTTGCGCGGCCAGCGCTTCGGTGGCTTCCTTGGCAGCGTCGGCGACGCGCCAGAATTGCTCCCGGGTCGTGGGTAGGTCTTGCATTGCTCGCTCCTGGGGATAGGCGAGGCGCGACGCGGCGGAAACGCACGTGCACACCGTCGTCACGATGATGGAGACGGCCGGCGTGAGTAGAACGTGCACATGGCAGATGAATGGGGAAGACGATTTCTCCGCGGCGCATGCGCGTGAGCCAGGGCTCATGGATGTGAAGAGAAGCCTCGTATCGCGCCTTGCGTGCTTGTTAGCATCGTCGCCATGACGCGATCGCACGCCGTTGCGCACGTGCCCATGCTGGCACGCATTCCCTCGGAAGCGCATGCCGATGAAGGCGTGCGGCTGCTGTGGACCAGCGGTTGGGATTCGACGTTCCAGCTGCTGCGCCTGCTGTTGCTGCATCGCCTGCCGGTGACGCCGTACTACCTGGAGGACGACACCCGTGCTTCCACGGCGACCGAACTCGACGCGATCGCGCGGATCACCGAGGCGCTGCACGTGCAGTACCCGCATACGCGTGCGCTGCTGCGGCCATTGCGCCGCTTCCGCGTCGCGGAGCTGGAGCCCGACGCCGCGATCGCCGACGCGCTGCGCGAGGTGCGCACACGCATGTACATCGGCAGCCAGTACGCCTGGTTGCCGATGTTCTGCAAACAGCAGGGTGTGGACGGAATCGAAATGAGCGTGCACGTGGACGACAAGGTGCAGGCGCTCTTGTCCTCGCGCGTGGCCGCGTTCGAACAGGCCGGCACGTACCGCAGCGTGCGCGTCGCACCCGGGCACGCGGCGACGCCGGAGTACGCGCTGTTCCGCTACTTCAGTTTTCCGCTGTTCTCCATCGACAAGCGGGCCATGGATCGCGAGGCGCGCCTCGCGGGCTGGGGCCCGTTGATGGAGATGACCTGGTTCTGCCATCGCCCGCTGCGCGGCAAGCCGTGCGGCGTATGCGCGCCCTGCGTCTACACGATCGAAGAAGGCCTGGCCTGGCGGGTGCCGCGCACGCGACGCGCGCTGTCGTTCGTCTACCGGTTGTTCGCGCGCCCGCTCAAGCCGCCGCTGCGCATGGCATGGACGACGCTGCGGGGCATCCGCACCTGAGCCGATGCATGCCGGAAAGAAGAAACCCCGCCGAAGCGGGGTTTCTCGTCAGGCGGCCTGCACGATGTGCAGCGCCTTCGGATTGCGCCACAAGCCCAGCAGCTCGGCCTCGCGCGCCTTGGCGGCGTGCAGGTGCTTTTCCTTGACGTGCCCGTAGCCGCGTATGTGCTCGGGGATGCTGGCGATCTCCACCGCCAGGCCCAGCTTGCCGCCGTCCAGCGCGCCCAGCAGTTCGCCCACGGTCTTCTCGTACTCGGCGATCAGCTGGCGTTCGCCCTTGCGCTCGTCGGTGTAGCCGAACACATCGAAGGTGCCGCCGCGCAGGAAGCGCAGCTTCGCCAGCAGGCCGAAGGCCTTGAACACCCACGGGCCGTATTCCTTCTTCATCAGGCGGCCGTGCGCGTCCTTCTTGGCGAACAGCGGCGGCGCCAGGTGGAAGTGCACTTCGTAGTCGCCGTCGAACTGTTGCTCCAGGCGGCGCTTGAATTCGCCGCTGGTGTACAGGCGGGCCACTTCGTACTCGTCCTTGTACGCCATCAGCTTGAAGAAGTAGCGGGCCACCGCTTCCGTCAGCGCGGTCGAACCCGGTGCCCGGGTGTTCTCCGCGTTGCGCACCTGCGTCACCAACTGGGTATAACGCGCCGCGTAGGCCGCGTCCTGGTACTCGGTGAGGAAGCCGGCGCGGCGTGCGATCAGCTCGTCCAGCGAGCGCGACAGGCGCAGGTCGTCCAGCGGCAGGAAGGCCACGTCGCCACCGTGGGTGCCGTCTTCGGGCAGGCCACGCAGTTCGCTTTCGTTGCCCGGATTGCGCGGCGCGGCGTTCGCGCCCCACTCGGTGCTTTCCCATTCGCCCGGCGGCAACACCTGCAGGGCGCGTGGCGTGCGCTCGCTCTCGGTCTGCGCGTTGTGGATCAGGCCGGCGGCCTCCTGCACGGCCTGCGGGTTGACCACGGCCAGGCGGCCCCAGGCGAAGGCGGTCTTGTTCATCTCGATCGCCGCGCCGTTGAGCTCGACGGCGCGCATGATCGCGTCGTACGAGATCGGCACCAGGCCCTGCTGCCACGCATAGCCGAGGATGAAGAGGTTCGCCGCGATCGCATCGCCCATCAGCGCGGTCGCCACCTGGGTGGCGTCCACCAGCATCGGCTCGCGACCGCCCAGGGCGACGCGCACGCCGGCGATGATGTCGGTGGCGGGGAACTGCATGTCCGGATGCGTGGTGAACGTGCCCGGCATCGCTTCATAGGTGTTCAACACCACCTGCGAGCGTTCGCCGCGCACTTTCGACAGCACCCAGTAGTCGTTGACCACCACCATGTCGCAGCCCAGCACCAGGTCGGCCTCGCCGGCGGCGATGCGCACGGCGTGGATGTCCTCCGGGGTGCGCGCGATGCGGATGTGCGTGGTCACCGCGCCGCCCTTCTGGGCCAGGCCGGTCTGGTCGAGGACGCTGGCGCCCTTGCCTTCCAGGTGGCCGGCCATGCCGAGCAGCGCGCCGATGGTCACCACGCCGGTGCCGCCGACGCCGGTGATCAGGATGTTCCAGGGCTGGTCGAGGTCGGACTTGAACGCCGGCGCCGGCAGCGCGGCCAGCAGGTCGGCGGCGTTCGCCTTCTTGCCCTTGCGCGGCGTGCCGCCATGCACGGTGACGAAGCTGGGGCAGAAGCCGTCGACGCAGCGGAAGTCCTTGTTGCAGTTCGACTGGTCGATCTCGCGCTTGCGGCCGAACTCGGTCTCCTTCGGCAGCACCGACACGCAGAAGCTCTTCACGCCGCAGTCGCCGCAGCCTTCGCAGACCAGCGTGTTGACCATCGTGCGCTTGGCCGGGTCCGGCAGCTTGCCGCGCTTGCGGCGGCGGCGCTTCTCGGTGGCGCAGACCTGGTCGTAGATCAGGATGGAGACGCTCTTCACGTCGCGCAGGCGGCGCTGCACGTCGTCCAGGTCCTTGCGGTCGAAGAACTCCACGCCCGACGGGAAGATCTCGCGCTTGCTCCACTTGCCCACTTCATCGCTGACCACGACGATCGTGTCCACGCCCTCGGCGCGCATCATGTGGGCGATCTGCGGCACCGACAGCGTGCCGTCCACCGGCTGGCCGCCGGTCATCGCCACCGCATCGTTGTAGAGGATCTTGTAGGTGATGTTCACCCCGGTGGCCACCGACTGGCGCACCGCCAGCGAACCGGAGTGGAAGAACGTGCCGTCGCCGAGGTTCTGGAAGACGTGCTCGGTCTCGGTGAACGGCGCCTGCCCGGACCACGTCACGCCTTCGCCGCCCATGTGGGTGAAGGTGTCGGTGTCGCGATCCATCCACGTCACCATGTAGTGGCAGCCGATGCCGCCGAGCGCGCGCGAGCCTTCCGGCACCACCGTCGAGGTGTTGTGCGGGCAGCCCGAGCAGTAGTGCGGCACGCGCGGGAAGTTGGCGCGCGGCAGCGCCATTTCGGCTTCCTTGTCCTCCATCCAGCGCAGGCGCTGTTCGATGGATTCGGTGGTGAAGAAGCGCTGGATGCGCTTGCCGATCACGCCGGCGATGGTGGCCGGGGTCAGCTCGCCGGTGGACGGCAGGATCCACTCGCCGCCTTCGTCGTACTTGCCGACGATGGACGGACGCGTGCCCGCGTTGGCCGGCCAGTTGTAGAAGTACTCCTTCATCTGCCGCTCGATGAAGGCACGCTTCTCCTCCACCACGACGATGTCTTCCAGCCCCTTGGCGAACTCGGTGATACCCACCGGCTCCAGCGGCCAGGTCATGCCCACCTTGTAGACGCGGATGCCGATGTCGGCGCAGGCCTGTTCGTCCAGGCCGAGGTATTCGAGCGCCTGCAGCACGTCCAGGTAGCTCTTGCCGGTGGTGACGATGCCGAGGCGCGCGCGCGGCGAGTCCAACACGATGCGGTCCACCTTGTTGGCCCGCGCAAACGCCTGCGCCGCGGCGACCGCGTACTTGTGCAGGCGCATCTCCTGGTCCAGCGGCGGGTTCGGCCAGCGGATGTTGAGGCCGCCGGCGGGCATGGCGAAGTCTTCCGGCAGGAGGATCTCGCGCGCGAACGGATCCACCTGCACCGAGGCCGACGATTCCACCGTCTCGGCGATCGTCTTGAAGCCGATCCAGCGGCCCGTGTAGCGGCTCATCGCCCAGCCCACCAGCCCCAGGTCCAGGATGTCCTGCACGCCGGCCGGGTTGAGGATGGGCATCATCGCGCTGACGAACTCGTCTTCCGAGCCGTGCGGCAGCGTTGAGCTGCGGCAGTTGTGGTCGTCCGCGGCCAGCGCCAGCACGCCACCGAACTTCGAGGTGCCCGCGGCGTTGCCGTGCTTGAACACGTCGCCGCAACGGTCCACGCCGGGGCCCTTGCCGTACCACATGGAGTAGACGCCATCGACCTTGGCGCCCGGGAACAGGTTGGTCTGCTGCGTGCCCCACACCATCGTGGCGCCGAGGTCCTCGTTCAGGCCGGGGGTGAACTTCACGCCCGCCGTCTCCAGGTGCTTGCGCGCGCGCCACAGCTCCAGGTCGAAGCCGCCCAGCGGCGACCCGCGGTAGCCGCTGATGAAGCCGGCCGTGTTCAGGCCCGCGGCCTGGTCGCGCAGGCGCTGCATCAGCGGCAGCCGGACCAGCGCCTGCACGCCGCTCAGGTAGATGCGGCCGTCGGTGCGCGTGTACTTGTGCTCCAGCGTGTAGTCGCTGTCGATCACCCCGATCTGCGGCGTGTTGGCGGACGAGGGCGAGGTGAGTTCGGCGGTGCTGGTCATGGCGGGCCCGTGCAAGCGGCTGGCGTGGCCCGATAACCCCTCGGGCGTGAAGGCGCGCATTGTAACAGCGGCCTTTTGTGTGACGCCCGTCACTTCGCTGTTGTGCGTTGCAGCGGTTAGGATGGGGCCGGGGGAATCCATTGCAGTCCGGGGGAAGTCGTGAAATTCGCTAAGAACATGCTGCTGGCCACCGTGCTGGCCTCAGCGGCGCTGTCCGTGCACGCGCAGACGGTGCCGAAGCCGAAGGAGTTCTATTTCGACGAGGACAAGGCCACTGCACGGCCGATCGTCGTGGTCGAGGGCGAGGGTGAAGCGCAGGTGCAAGCGCTGGTCCGTGAGCGCGACCGCGGCCGCCGCCAGTTGGAAGCCACCGCACAGCTCGCGCATATCGCGTTCAGTGACGGTCGCACCGACCTCGGCGCGCAGCTCTACCAGCAGGTGGTGGCGGGGACAGAGGTCAAGGGCAACATCGGCCGCTCGGTGCGCTGGAACTATGCGTGGGACCTGTTCCGTGCGGGTCAGGTCGAACCGGCGCTGACGCGCTGGGTGGAGATCGCCACCGCGCACGGTGGACCGTCGTGGGCACCGCCCACGCTGGCGCTGGCGTTGTGGCGCCTGGACCGCAAGCAGGAAGCGGTGGCGTGGTTCGGCGCGGCCGTGCGCACCGAACCCAGCCAATGGCTCGATGCGCGCAACTACGCCACGCTGCTGCCGGGCTGGCGACAGGAAGATCGCGACACGCTGGCCGAAGTGCTGGGCGCCTGGCAGGCGAATCCACCGATCTGGCCGTGACCGCGTGAGAGAATCCGCCCCGTGAGCGGCCGCGACGCGCGGCCGCGGCAACGGGTGCACGGTTCGCGATGATCAACAACGACCTCAGGATCGAGCCGTTCCGTACACGCCTGCAGGCGACCGGCCGGGTACAGATCCCCGCGTTCCTGCAGGACGCCTCGGCGCAACGGCTGCGCCAGTGCCTGGAGCACGAAGTGCCCTGGGAGCCCGCGCAGCGCAGTGACCGTCCGCCTTTGCTGCCTGCCGATGCGCCGGCGTTGCCGCCCGTCCAGCAGGATCGCGCGCGGTTGATGGAAGCGGTGCGGCGCGCGATGAGCGGCTTCGAGTTCTACTTCGACCGCTTCCGGATGATCGAGGCGCGCCGCGACGGCCTGCACCCGGAACTGGTGCTGCATGTGGTGGTGGATTTCCTCAATTCGCCCGACTTCCTCGCGTTCGCCCGCGAGCTCACCGGCGATGCCGGCATCCGCATGGTCAGTGCGATGGCGGCGCGTTACCGCCCCGGCCACTTCCTGCGCCTGCACGACGACAAGTCGCACGAGGAAGATCGTGCGTTCGCGTATGTGATCAACCTGGGCCGACAGTGGGAAGCCGACTGGGGCGGCCTGCTCCAGTTCCTCGACGACGGCCAGAACGTGGTCGAGTCGTTCACCCCGCACTGGAACAGCCTCAGCCTGTTCCGCGTGCCGCAGGCGCACCAGGTCAGCCAGGTGGCGCCCTGGGCGGGCGACGCGCGCTACAGCATCACCGGTTGGTTCCGCCGCACCTGAGGCCTGCGCCGCGCGCAGGCATGCCTCCACGCTCCCGTAAGGATGTGCCCATGTTCCCGTCGCGCCCGCTGACTTGCTGTCTGTTGCTCCTTTCCGCGTTGCCCGCCATCGCGGCCGATCGCATCGCCGGGCGCGCGTTCGCCACCCGCTCCGACGTGATCGCGCCGCACGCGATGGCGGCCACCTCGCATCCGCTCGCCACGCAGATCGCGCTCGACGTGATGAAGCAGGGCGGCACCGCGATCGATGCGGCCATCGCCGCCAACGCGGCGCTCGGCCTGATGGAGCCCACCGGCAACGGCATCGGTGGCGACCTGTTCGCCATCGTCTGGGACCCGAAGACGAAGAAGCTGCACGGCTACAACGGCTCCGGACGCTCGCCGAAATCGCTGACGCTCGATTACTTCAGGCAACAGGGCATCACCGACATCCCCGCGCACGGACCGCTGCCGGTCAGCGTGCCGGGCGCGGTGGATGGCTGGTTCGCGCTGCACGACCGCTTCGGCAAGCTGTCGATGCGCGACGTGCTGGCGCCGACCATCCGCTACGCGCGCGATGGCCATCCGGTCCACCAGACGATCGCCTACTACTGGGAGCGCTCGGTGCCGCGGTTGTCGAAGTTCCCCGGCTTCAGCGAGCAATTCACGATCGGGGGCCGCGCGCCGCGCACCGGCGAGCTGTGGAAGAACCCGCGCCTGGCCGACACGCTGCAGAAGATCGCCGTCGGCGGCCGCGATGCGTTCTACAAGGGCGACATCGCGCGCACCATCGACACCTACTTCAAGGCCAACGGCGGCTTCCTGTCGTACGAGGACATGGCGGCCCACCACGGCGAATGGGTGGAACCGGTCAGCACCAATTACCGCGGCTACGACGTGTGGGAACTGCCGCCGAACGGGCAGGGCATCGCCGCGCTGCAGATGCTCAACGTGCTGGAGGGTTACGACTTCAGCAAGATCCCCTTCGGCAGTCCCGAGCACGTGCACCTGTTCGTCGAAGCGAAGAAGCTGGCCTTCGCCGATCGCGCACGCTGGTACGCCGATCCCGCCTTCCAGCCCGCGCCGGTCGCGCGCCTGATCTCCAAGCCGTACGCGCGCGAACGCGCCAAACTCATTTCGCCCGACAAGGTGCTGCGCGAAGTGCAGCCCGGCACGCCGAAGGAACTGGAAGAAGGCGACACCATCTACATGACCGTCGCCGACAAGGACGGGATGATGGTCTCGCTGATCCAGTCCAACTACCGCGGCATGGGCAGCGGCATGGCCCCGACCGGCCTGGGCTTCATCCTGCAGGACCGCGGCGAGATGTTCGTGCTGCGCGATTGCGATGGCGCCACGCCGCATCCCAACTGCTACGCGCCGGGCAAGCGCCCGTTCCAGACCATCATTCCGGCCTTCATCACGAAGGACGGGCAGCCCTGGGTCAGCTTCGGCGTGATGGGCGGCGCCATGCAGCCGCAGGGCCACGCGCAGATCGTGATGAACCTGGTCGACTTCGGCATGACCTTGCAGGAAGCCGGCGACGCCCCGCGCATCCAGCACGACGGTTCCACCGAACCGGTCGGCAGCGCCACCGCGATGACCGACGGCGGCGTGGTGCAACTGGAATCCGGCTACCCCTACGAAACCATCCGCGCGCTGATGGACAAGGGCCACCACGTCGAATGGGCGCTCGGCCCCTACGGCGGTTACCAGGCGATCAAGCGCGACCCGGAGACCGGCGTGTATTACGGCGCAAGCGAGAGCCGCAAGGATGGGCAGGCGGCGGGGTATTGAGGGATCGCGCGCGTGTTTTCATAGGTTGGGGTGAACGGAGTGAACCCCAACATCGCAGCGACGAAATATCCATCTGTTGGGCTTCGCAAGCTCAGCCCAACCTATCGCACTGGCCTATCAGCAACATGACATTGAAGAACGGGTGATCGAATGCGCAAAGGATTGTTGATGACACTGCTCGCCTTGCTGGCTTCCCCTGCACTTGCGGGCAAAGCAACGAGCGAACGGTGGAAGATGCTGTGGGACAAGCAGGCTGCGCAAACTGCGACGTGGGAAGGCGCCTCCTATGAGCAACGATTGATCGCGACCCACAATACGTTCTGGCCGAGCGTGTACGCGAAATGCGCTGGCAAAGCGAAGAGCGCCGGCATCGATGAGTTCAGTGCGGTCGCGGTCATCGATGCAGAAGGCAGGATCACCGAGTTCGTGATCTTTCCGGACAACCCCGCATTGATGTGCTTTTCGGAAGACATGGTGGGCAGGAGGTATCCAGCGCCCCCCGTTGCGCCTTTCCATGAAGGTTTCACCGTTACCCTCGGAAAGCACTGAGGCCGCACCCTACATCGCCTGCATCCGGCGGTTCATGGGTTGGGGCGAACGGAATGAACCCCAACATCGCAGCGACGAAACATCCACCTGTTGGGCTTCGCAAGCTCAGCCCAACCTATCGCGCTATCAAGACCAAGGAGCTCGTAGGGTGGGCCTCGGCCCACCACACGTAGTCTTTGTGGATCCAACGTGTCCCGGTGCGTGTGTTGCCTGATCGTGGAGAATGTCCGCAACGGTGGGCCAGGGCCCACCCTACTCATCCACGAGGCACATGCATGGCCACGCTCCCCGCGCTCCCCGAACTGACCCCCGGCCTTTACCGTCACTACAAAGGCAACGACTACGACGTGGTCGCCGTGGCGCGGCACAGCGAGACGCTCGAGCCGGTGGTGGTGTATCGCGCGCTGTATGGCGAAGGCGGATTGTGGGTGCGGCCGTATGCGATGTTCTGCGAAGAGGTGATGGTGGACGGACGCGCGGTGCGTCGCTTCGCGCCGATCGATTGAGGCCGGCATGACCACCTACATCGCCCTGCTCCGCGGCATCAACGTCGGCAAGGCCAAGCGCATCGCGATGGCGGACCTGCGGGCGCTGCTGGAAGGGCTGGGCCACGCGGATGTCGCCACGCTGCTCAACAGCGGCAACGTGGTGTTCCGCTCCAGCAAGAAGATTCCCGCGAAGATCGCGGCGGAGATCTCCGGCGCCATCGCCACGCAGCTCAAGATCGACGTGCCCGTCATCGTGAAGTCGGCGAAGGAGCTGGCCACGATCATCGACGACAACGCCCTGGCCGATGCGGCCGCCGACCCGTCGCGCCTGCTGGTCGCCTTCGTGCAGGAGGCCGATGCACTGCCGGCGCTGTCCGCCATCGCACCGCACGTGGTGCCGCCGGAACAGTTCCTGCTCGGCAGCGAAGCGGCCTACCTGCATTGCGCGCGCGGCATCCTCGAAAGCAAGGCGGGCGAGGCGCTGGTGGGCAAGGCCGGCAAGGCCGCCACCACGCGCAACTGGGCCACCGTGCAGAAACTGCAGGCGCTGGTGGACAAGGTGGGCGGCTGAAGGGAGCGTGGAGGCCTGACCGAGGCTTTTCTGTTCCATGACGAGGCTTTTTCCCTCGACATTCGAGGCTCTACGCCTCGCCCGCCAGGCGTTCTTCCTTGTCATGGAACAGAACAGCCTCGTCAGCTCACGTCAGCGGCTTGTCATCGCACGCACAGGCCTCGGATGGCGCACCTCGAAGGTGCGGCATCTCACGGTCAGGCGTCGTCGACTCACCTCAACGCGTCGCCATGGCACATCCATGCCTGGCGGGGGAGAAAAAACGCCTCACCCACGAGGCAGGAAGCCTCGTCAGCTCACCTCAGCGCTGCGTCATCGCACCTGAGAGCCGTGATGTCGACCGACGGCGCGTGCGCGTCGATGCCGGCCGCACCCACGGAACGGTGTCAGAGATCGAAGCCGAGCAGCAGCGGGTCGTGGTCGGAGCTGCGGAACGGCACGGCGGGGTCGCCGTCGGCGTAGCCTTGCGCATCCTGCTCGTCGGCGTTGATGTGCCACTCGGCGGCGCCACGCAGCTGCTTCGCCAGTGACGGGCTGAGCAGGGCGTGGTCGAGGCGGCCGCTGAGGCCGCTGTAGACGTAGCTGTAGGGGTGTTCGATGCCGGCCTGCTTGAACGCATCCACCCAGCCGGCGTCGTCGCGCAGCCAGCGCACCGGCGCTTCCATCGCGTAGGCGTTGAAGTCGCCGAGCATGACGACGCGGTCGCTGCGGGTGCGGGTGGGATCGGTCTTCAGCCACGCGTCGAGACGCTGCGCCGAATCCAGGCGCAGCGCGTTCCAGCAGCCGGCGCCGTCCTTCTGGTCGGCGTCCAGGCCGGTGGCTTCGGAGCAGCCCTTGGACTTCAGGTGGTTGGCGACCACGACGAAGGGTTTGCCGGTGTCGCGCACGAAGGCCTGCGCCAATGGGCTGCGGCTGCGTTCGCCGAACGGGCCGGCCTGCAGCGTGGCGGGCTTGCCGGTGGGCGTCACCTTGTCGCTGCGGTAGATGATGCCCACGCGGATCGTGTCCGGGCCGGGGCCCTGCTTCGCATCGATGAAGCGCCACGTGCCGCCGCCGGCGTTCAACGCGGCGACGAGCTGGGCGAGGCTGGAGTCGGCGCCGTAGCCGTCGTTCTCCAGTTCCATCAGCGCGGCGATGTCGGGATCCAGCCCCCGGATGGTGCCGACCAGTTTCTGCACCTGCGCCTGGTACTGCGCCGCGGTCTTGGCGCCGCGTACGGTGGGGAAGCCGCCGCCCTTGCCGTCGCCGTTGAACAGGTTCTCCAGGTTGAACGCGGCGATGCGCACGGTGCCGGCGACCTGCGGCGCGGCCGGGCGTTCCGGTGCGGCGATCGTCGGTGCCACGGTGAGCTGCAGGCGCCACCCGCCGTGGCGCGCATCGACGATGCCCTGCGCGCCGGTCAGCACGGTGCCGGTGCGCAGCGGTTGGCCTTTCTTCACGTACCAGACAGTGGCGGGGTCGCGTTGGGTGCTGCCGTCATCCAGCACCAGGGTGCGGCGCGCGTTGTCGGCGGCCAGGCGCTTGGCGTCGGCGCTGCCGGGCACGGCGACTTCGCTGGGTTGCCACAGACGGCCGCCGAAGCTGGTGGTGAGTTCGCCGAAGCGACCCAGCGCGTCGGTACCGCTCAGCGTGAGCGGGGCGTCGATGCGGACGAGCATGCCTTCATAGCGTTCCCAGTCGGCGGGTTGGGCGGTCAGCACAGTGGGTGCGATGCGGCCGGTGCCGCGCGACTGGATCACCGGCGCATGCAGCGCCGTCAGCGTGTCGTCGCCGCCGGCCTTGCGCTCGCCGACGATGCCGCGCACGCGGATGCGGTCGCCCGCGGTGAGAAGCGGCGCGGGTGTGCCGTCTTCGAAGGCGACGAATAGCGCGTCGGACGTCGTCGCCTTGCCGTCGCCGGTGTCCTGCACGAACACGCCGCCCAGGTTGGCGAAGGCCGCGGTGACGACGCCTTCGACGGTGACGGTCTGCCCGTCCAGCGGGCTGCGCGCGCCTTCGCCCTGCACGTCGCCGATCGGCACGATGCGCTCCTTCGGCGTGGCGGCGCAGGCGGGCAGCGAGAACGAAGCGAGCAGGGCGAGCGTGAGCAGCGAGCGGGGAGACGTCATCGTGATCGGACCGGGCGAGCGAGGCGGCAAGGGTAAACGGAATGCATGACCGGAAGGCGGAAACAAAAACGCCGCCCGGAGGCGGCGTTTCTGCGGAAGGCGCCAGGCCTTACTTGATGTTGGCCAGCATCCAGTCGACGGTGGCGTGCACCTGCTCGTCGGTCAGGGCCGGGTTGCCGCCCTTCGGGGGCATGATGCCGCCGTCCGGACCTGTGAAGCCTTCGATGGCGTGCTTGTACAGGGTGTCCTTGCCCTTGCCGACGCGCGCGCCCATGCCGGCGGCGGTCAGGGTGGGGGCCTTGCCCACGCCGTTGGTGTGGCAGGCGCCGCAGAGGTTCTGGTAGATCACGCTGCCGTCGGTGGTGCCGCCGTAGGCTACCTGCGAGGCGGCGGCGGCCTTGGCGGCGTCAGCGGCGGCGGCCTGCGCGGCGGCACCGGTTTCGCCGGCATAGACGGCGCCGGCCGGGGCGATGCGGGCCTCGGTGATCTGCGCGGTCTTGGGGTTCACTTCCGGCGGAATCGCGCCATGCAGGAAATGCGCGCCGACGATCAGGCCACCGGTGACCAGCACCAGGAAGCCGATCACCATCGAGAAATGCTTGAGGAATTCCAGGTCGTAGTTACGCACTTTCCACCTTTGGCAGCACGGCCGCAGGGCCGTGCATGGCTACGAAAACGGGGGCCGACGGTCCGCGCGAGGCGCGTTCCAGGCGAGACCGGGCGCCGGAACGCCGCGGGCAAGGGCACATTATAAGCAGTGAGGCCGTCTTTGCCTCAACACCGGCCCATCCGGCTCACTGCGCCAGATAGACCTGCAGCGGCGCATGCAGGGCCTGCAGCACCACGCGCATCGGGTAGCCGGCACCGGCACCCTGGCCGGACAACGCCTGCTGCAGCACCTGCCGCTTCTCGCCACCCTCGATGTGCAGGTACAGGCGGCCCGCATCGCGCAGGACCGGCAGGGTCAGGGTGATGCGGGGTTCGCCGGCGCCGGGGGCGCGCATCGGCAGGACGGTCGCGTCGGTCTCCGGGTCCATCGCCTCGGCCAGGCGGTCGCCGCCGGGGAAGAACGAGGCGGTGTGGCCGTCGCCCCCCATGCCGAGCACGGCGACATCGAGCGAAGCGGGGAGCGCAGCGGCGACCTCGGACAGGGCATCGTCCGGGATGGCGGCCGGGCGGTAGAGGGGGACGAAGCGGGCGTCGGCCGCCGCGTCCTGCAACAGATACGCCTTCACCAGGCGGGCGTTGGAGCGCTCGTGGTCCTCGTCGACCCAGCGTTCGTCGACCAGGGTGACGGTGACGTTCGCCCAGTCCAGCGCCTGCCGGGACAGGGCCTGCAGGAAGCGGCGCGGGGTGGTGCCGCCGGACAGCGCGACGCTGGCCTGGCCACGCAGGGCGAGGGCGGCGCGCAGGTCGTCGGCGACGGCCTGGGCCAGCGCCTGGGCGACGGCGTCGCCGTCCGGGAACGGGTGCAATTGGATCTGCAGCGAGAGATCGGTGGGGGGCATGGATCGACTCGGGAGTGGGGGCTTCCCGGGGGAAGGCAGGTCGGCGTGGGGGCGCCAGGAAAGCCCCGCCTGGGCGGGGCCGGCGACGTCAGACGGTGTCTTCGTGCCAGGTGCGGCCGTCGCGTTCGACCAGGGCCACGGCGGCACTGGGCCCCCACGAACCGGCGGTGTAGGGCTTGGGCGTCTCGCGCCCGGCTTCCCAGGCGGAGAGGATCGGGTCGATCCAGGCCCACGCGGCCTCGACTTCGTCGCGGCGCATGAAGAGGGTCTGGTTGCCGCGGACCACGTCCATCAGCAGGCGCTCGTAGGCTTCCGGCTGGTGCACGCCGAAGGCCTCGGCGAAGCTCATGTCCAGCGGCACGTGCTGCAGGCGCAGGCCGCCCGGGCCCGGGTCCTTGATCATGATCCACAGCTTCACGCCTTCGTCCGGCTGCAGGCGCAGCACCAGCTTGTTGCCCATCACCGGGCCGGCGCTGTCGTCGAAGATGGAATGCGGGATCTGCTTGAACGCGATGACGATCTCCGAGACGCGCTCGGCCAGGCGCTTGCCGGTGCGCAGGTAGAACGGCACGCCGGCCCAGCGCCAGTTGTCGACTTCGGCCTTCAGCGCCACGAAGGTCTCGGTGCGCGAATCGGGCTTGCCAAGTTCGTCCAGGTAACCCGGCACCGCGGCGCCGCTGCTGGCGCCCGCGCGGTACTGACCACGCACGGACAGGTGGCCGACGTCTTCGCCGCGGATCGGCTTGAGCGAGCGCAGGACCTTCAGCTTCTCGTCGCGCACGGCGTCGGCCTGCAGGGCGGCCGGGGGTTCCATCGCCACCATGCACAACAGCTGCAGCAGATGGTTCTGGACCATGTCGCGCAGCGCGCCGGAGGTGTCGTAGTAACCGGCGCGCTTCTCCAGGCCGACGGTTTCGGCCACGGTGATCTGCACGTGGTCGATGCGGCTTGCGTTCCACAGCGGCTCGAACAGGATGTTGGCGAAGCGCAGGGCCAGCAGGTTCTGGACGGTCTCTTTGCCCAGGTAGTGGTCGATGCGGAAGATCTGGTTCTCGGCGAAGGCGCTGCCCACGGCGTCGTTGATGACCGCGGCGCTGGCCGAGTCGTGGCCGATCGGCTTCTCGATCACCACGCGCGCGTTGCCGGTATTCAGGCCATGGGCGCGCAGGCGGTCGCAGATGTTCACGAACAGCGTGGGGCTGGTGGACAGATAGAAGACGCGGATGCGCTCACCGGTGGTCTGCAGGCGGGCGGCGAACTCATCCCAGCCCTCGTCCTTGGTGGCATCCAGGGCCATGTAGCCGAGCTTGTCGAGGAAGGCGGGCAGCTTGGCCTTCAGTGCTTCATCGCCACTGGCGATGCGGGCCAGCGCTTCGCCGACCTTCGCCCGGTATTCGGCATCGCCCTGCTTGTCGCGCGCCACGCCAAGGATGCGGCTCTCTTCCGGAATCTGGCCGTCGGCATAGCGTCGCAGCAGGCCCGGCAGCAGCTTGCGCAATGCCAGGTCGCCGGTGCCGCCGAAGATGACGAGATCGAAGGTGTCGACGGGCAGGGTCTTCGCGGTCACGGGAGCGTCTCGGTGCAACGGGAATGAGCGATCACAATACCACCGGGGTACCACAGGATGCCAACAGGTCCGCTAAGTGAAAGGATTGTTGCGGTATTGGTACGTCACTGGTATCTTGATTGTCATGCAAACGAACCTGCTCGAGGAATACCAGCGGCTGCAGACCGGTGAGTCCACCCGGGCAGTGGCCTACCTGCGCCTGCGTCGCGCGCTGCAGAACCTGATGGACGCCGGCGTGCTCCGGCCCGGCCAGGCCCTTCCCAGCGAGCGCGACCTGGCCCAGTTGCTGGATCTGTCGCGTGTGACCATTCGCAAGGCGCTGGCGGGTCTGATCGAAAGTGGTCTGCTCGTGCAGCGACAGGGTGCCGGTACCTTCGTGGCCGAGCGGATCCTTAGGCAGTTCTCCCGCCTGACCAGCTTCACCGACGACCTGCGCGAGCGCGGGCTGAACCCGCAGGTGAAGTTCCTCGAGCGCACCGTGGGGGAAGTGACCCCCGAAGAATCGATGGCGCTCAACCTGTCGCCGGGCAGCGGCGTGGTGCGCATGTACCGTTTGCGGCACGTGGACGGATCTCCGATCGCCATCGAGCGCACCCTGGTGCCTTACGCGCTGTTGCCGGACCCGGACAGCGTGACCACCTCGCTGTATGAGGCGTTGGACGCCTACGGCCACCGGCCCAAGCGGGCCTTGCAGCGACTGCGGGCGGTGGCCCTGGATGAAGAGGCTGCCCGCCACCTCGAGCTGCCTGTCGGTGCGCCGGGCCTGCTGGTCGAGCGGCGCGCCTTCCTGGAAGACGGTCGAGTCGTCGAATCCACCCGGTCCTACTACCGCGGCGATGCCTACGATTTCGTCGCCGAGCTGCAGAGCGACTGATCCCCGGGCCGGTCGCGGCCCATTCACACACCCTCTTTAGGCCCAGACCCGCCACGCGTCCGCTTGGCGGGCATTCGTGTGTGCGCTATGTGGGTGCCGTCACGCCAAATACTTGACGTCGTTCAATGGAATGGTGCGATTATGTACACGTGTGTAGTTGCTGCTGTCATTAAATTGACGTTAAGATGACGTGAATTGGGGTAGGCGTCACGATTTATCTGGACTTATGTCCGCTTTAACCACACGGATGCGAACTGTGACTCTGACCCATTGATTCGCCCGCGCTGCGGTGCGGGCGAAGGGCAGCAACTTCAAGACAGCCTTGGGGGAGGCAGTCCCTGGCTGGCTATTTCTGATCCAGTCGCAAGGGACCACCGTGCACGGCCTGATCCATTTCTTCAAAGCGGCTTTCCGCCGCCGCATGGCGACCACGCCTGGTGTCCTGCTGGCCGCATTCGCGGTCCTTGCTCCCGCTCACGCGCAAACATCGGTTCAGAACACCGCGACAGTTGCCTTGCCGCCCGGCGCGACCGTGGTCGACAGCAATGCATCCAACAACACATCGACCGCGACGGTCGGCGTACTGGCGCTGCCCCGCCTGACGTTGGTCAAGCAGGTCGTCAACAACAATGGCGGCACGGCGCTGGTGACGGCCTGGACGCTGACGGCCACCGGCCCGGCCACGACCATCTCTGGCGCAACCGGCAGCGCGACGGTCACGTCGGCGGCGGTGCCTGCAGGGACGTATGCACTGGCGGAGTCGGGCGGTGCGGCCGGATACGCCGCCTCCACGTGGAGCTGCGTCAAGAATGGCGGTGCTGCCGTCCTCGCGAACTCGATCAGTCTGGTGGGTGGCGATGCTGCGACCTGCACTATCACCAATGATGACCAGGCCGCGACACTGACGCTGGTCAAGACGGTCATCAACGACAACGGCGGCACCGCCACGGTCAGCAACTTCCCGCTGACGGCGACCGGCCCGACCACGATCACCGGTGTGAGCGGTACGGCGGCCGTGACCAGTGCTTCGGTCAACGCGGGCGTGTACACGCTGTCGGAAGTGACGGCAGCCGGTTACGCCGCAGGCAGCTGGAGCTGCACGGCCGGGACCTTGTCCGGCAATCAGCTGACGCTGGCCAACGGCCAGAGCGCGAGCTGCTCGATCACCAACAACGACCAGGCCGCGACGCTGACGCTGGTCAAGACGGTCATCAACGACAACGGCGGCACCGCCACGGTCAGCAACTTCCCGCTGACGGCGACCGGCCCGACCACGATCACCGGTGTGAGTGGCGCGGCCGCAGTGACCAATGCTTCGGTCAACGCGGGCGTGTACACGCTGTCGGAAGTGACGGCAGCAGGTTACGCCGCAGGCAGCTGGAGCTGCACGGCCGGAACCTTGTCGGGCAACCAGCTGACGCTGGCCAATGGCCAGAGCGCGAGCTGCTCGATCACCAACAACGACCAGGCCGCGACGCTGACGCTGGTCAAGACGGTCGTGAATACCGGCGGAGGTACTGCATCTCCGACCAACTGGACTTTGACCGCGAGTGGACCGACATCCCTCAGCGGTGCGGGTGGTGCAACCGGCCAGGTTGCCGCCGGCACGTATGTATTGTCCGAATCTACAGGCCCTGTCGATTACGTCGCCGGCAGCTGGAGCTGCACGGCCGGCACGTTGTCGGGAAGCCAGGTGACGTTGGTCAACGGACAGTCAGCCACGTGCACCATCGTCAATACGTTCCAGTCTGCCCCCGCGCTGACGCTGGACAAGACCACGAGCACGCCGACGTATGCGTCGGTGGGCCAGGTGCTGTCGTACAGCTACCTGGTGACCAATAGCGGCAACACGACGATCACGGCGGCCATCACGGTGACCGACGACCGGATCGCGACGGTGACGTGCCCGGCGCTGCCGGCCGGTGGCCTGTTGCCGACGCAGTCGATCACGTGTTCGGCGACGTACACGGTGACGCAGGCGGACCTGGATGCGGGCACGGTGACGAACATCGCCCGCGCCAGCGATGGCACCACGACCTCGCCGACGGACACGGTGACGGTGACGGCGACGCAGACGCGTGCGCTGACGCTGGACAAGACCACGAGCACGCCGACGTATGCGTCGGTGGGCCAGGTGCTGTCGTACAGCTACCTGGTGACCAATAGCGGCAACACGACGATCACGGCGGCCATCACGGTGACCGACGACCGGATCGCGACGGTGACGTGCCCGGCGCTGCCGGCCGGTGGCCTGTTGCCGACGCAGTCGATCACGTGTTCGGCGACGTACACGGTGACGCAGGCGGACCTGGATGCGGGCACGGTGACGAACATCGCCCGCGCCAGCGATGGCACCACGACCTCGCCGACGGACACGGTGACGGTGACGGCGACGCAGACCTCCTCTCAGAGCCTGGTGAAGGCGCTGACCGGTGACAGCACCGGTGGTGCGGTCGCGGTGGGCGACGTGCTGACCTACACGGTCACGATGACCAATACTGGCAACACGACGCTGACCGGCGTGGTGGTGAGCGATGCGCTGATCACCCCGAACAGCACCACCTGCCCGAATGTGGCGCCGGGTGCGACCTGCCAGCTGGTGGGTACGTACACGGTGACCCAGGCCGACGCCGATGCGGGCAACATCCGCAACACGGCGGTGGTGACCAGTCTGGTCTGCGCGGTGGGCAGCACCGATCCGGCGTGCACGACGACGATCGACACCCCGGTGCCGCAGACGCCGTCGCAGACGCTGGTGAAGGCGCTGACCGGTGACAGCACCGGTGGTGCGGTCGCGGCGGGCGACGTGCTGACCTACACGGTCACGATGACCAATACTGGCAACACGACGCTGACCGGCGTGGTGGTGAGCGATGCGCTGATCACCCCGAACAGCACGACCTGCCCGAATGTGGCGCCGGGTGCGACCTGCCAGCTGGTGGGTACGTACACGGTGACCCAGGCCGACGCCGATGCGGGCAACATCCGCAACACGGCGGTGGTGACCAGTCCGGTCTGCCCGGTGGGCAGCACCGATCCGGCGTGCACGACGACGATCGACACCCCTGTCGTGAATCCGGTTGTGACCTACACCAAGTCGGTCGCGCTCCCCATTGGCCAGACCGAAGTTTCGACGGGCGACACCCTCACCTACACGTTGAACGTGCAGGTCATGGCTGCGACAACCACATCCATCGTGACCCTGACCGATACCCTGGGAGCCGGCCTGACGCTGGCGACCGTATCGGGCGGCAGTTTCTCCTGCGGCACTGCGAACCCGCTGGTATGTACGTTGCCCGCAGGGACCACGCCGGGCGCGTACTCGGTCAGCTATACGGCCATCGTCAATGATCAGGCCACCGGCACCGTGAGGAACGCGGTCGTGGGCACGGGCGACGATGCGCCGACCTGTGCGGGTACTTGCACTACGGAAACGCCGGTGACCGAACCGCTGCCGCCTCTGGTGACCTACGCCAAGAGCGCCGTTCTGCCGGCTGGCCGGTCGGAAGTGGTTGTGGGCGACAGCATCACCTACACGCTGACGACCAATGTCATCAATGCCGTAACGACAGCCGACGTGGTCCTGACCGATACCCTGGGCGCAGGCCTGACCTTCGGTGCGGTGAACGACGCCGGTGCGTATGCGGCCAACACCAGCGGCGCGCCCGTCCTGCGCTTCACACTGCCGGCGGGCACCACGCCGGGCACGTATTCGCTGAGCTACACGGCGGTCGTGAACCCGACGGCGCGCGGCAACGTGACCAACGCGGTTGTTGGCACGGGCGACGATGCGCCGACCTGCGCGGGCAGCTGCGGTACGTCGTCACCCCTCGCGGAGCCCAGCGTGACGGTGACCAAGTCCTCCAACCCTGCGACTGGAACCCAAGTGCAGGTCGGACAGACGGTGCGGTACACGCTGTCGGTCGATGTCGGGGCGTCCGCGTTGAGCGCCGAGTTGGTCCTCGTGGACACGCCGGATCGTGGTCTGACTCTGGGCGCACTGCCTGCAGGCTGTTCGTTCGACGGTACGTTGCTGACCTGCCGTCTGCCAGCAGGCACGGCTACCGGCGTGCACGCATTGAGCTACGACGCGGTCGTGAACGCCAATGCAGGCACGGTGGTGGGCAACCAAGTGGTCGCCACCGGTGGCGGTGGCGAGACGCCGGTATGCGCGGCATGCAGCACCGAGCACCAACTGGATACGCCTGAGATCCGTCTGAGCAAGTCGGCCGGCTCGCGCGAGGTCCGGATCGGTGACCTGGTCCGCTACACGCTGACGATCGAGAATGTCGGCGCGATGGATCTGATCGGCGGCAGCGTCGTGGATACGCCGGCGGCAGGCTTCAGTTATGTGGAAGGCTCGCTGGTCGCCAACGATGCCGATGGAATGGCGACGGTATCTGGCGGCAGTCCGCTCCGCTTCAGCGGCGTGGATGTCGCTGCGGGCCAGACGGCCACGCTGGTGTACGTGATGCGGGTGGGTGCGGGCGTGCGCCCGGGCACCCACGTCAACCAGGCGCAAGTGCGTTCGGCGACGGACGATCCGGTGTCGAACATCGCCACGGCTGAGGTGCAGCTGACGGCGGATCCGCTGCTGGATGACAGCCTGCTCTTCGGCACGGTCTTCAACGACCGCGACGGCGACGGCTGGCAGGACAGCGCCGCACTGAGCGGTGTGAAGGTCCAGGGCGGTTTCGCACCGACGGCCTACATCGCGAACTCCACGACCGTGGACCGCGGCGCAGGACCGCAGCCTGAGGCGGACGCCAGTTCGCCGCTGCTGCACGGGATTTCCGTGGGTGCCATCAGCGGTCGCCAGTCCGTGGCCGATCCGGCCGAGGACCACGAGGTGATCATTCGCCAGCATCTGAGCGAACCGGCCTTCACGGACGACTTCGTCCTGACCAGCGCCGAGGGTGTCACCGTCCGCATGGATGCGGCGGGCAACACCACCGTGCAGACCAGCGGCGATGCCGCCAAGGGCCTGACGGCGGCGGCGCCGACGGTGGAGCGGCGCGTGGCCCAGGGCGACAAGGGCTACGTGGTCGACTACATCATCCGCAACGCCGGCATCGACGAACGCGGCATCCCGGGCGTACGCATCGCGTCGGTGGAGGGCCTGCTGATCGAAACCGACCAGTTCGGTCGCTACCACCTGGCAGGCGTGCCGGGCGGCGCGTGGGAGCGCGGTCGCAACTTCATCCTGAAGGTCGATCCGTCCACGTTGCCCGCAGGGGCCGAGTTCACTACCGACAACCCGCTGCTGCGCCGGATCACGCCGGGCGTGCCGGTCCGTTTCGACTGGGGCGTCAAGCTACCCGAACAGGTGATCGAGGGTGGCTCCAAGCAGGTCGAACTCGAGATGGGCGAAGTGTTCTTTGCCCCCGGCAGCGCGGAGGTACGCGAGAAGTACCTGCCGGTGATCGAGGCGATGGCGGCCAAGGTGCGCGAGTACCAGGGCGGTGAAGTCGTCATCCACGCCAACGGCGACAGCGAGGGTCTGGCGTTCGACCGCGCGACTGCGGTCAAGGCGGCCCTGCTGGGCACGCTGGATGCCGCTTCGGCCCAGGGTCTGGTGGTCAGCGTGCGTGGCACGGTCGACGACCCGAGTTCCATGATCGTGGGCGTGGACGAAGGCGGCGCGCTGCTGGGCACCGTGCTGTTCGATACCGACAAGTCCGCGATCAAGCCGGCGTTCGAGCCCTTGCTCGACAAGGTGGCCGCGGCACTGGAGAAGATGGGTGGGGGCAGCATCGCCATCGTCGGCCACACCGACGTACGCGCGTCCCATGCCTACAACGTCGCCCTGGGCATGCGTCGTGCCAAGGCGGTCTACGAAGCGCTCGCCAAACGTTTGAGTCCGGAGGTGCGTGCCAAGGTTCGCGTGGAAACCAGCAACGATCCGACAGCCCCTGTCGGCGTACGGAAGTGAGGGGGCGGATCATGAAGAAGCGTATGAAGATGAAGCTGCTGGATTACACGCTGATCAGCCTGCTGGCAGGCGCGGCGCCGATGGCCGCTGCACAGACCTCGGCGGCGCCCGCCCAGGCGCAGCAGGATCGCGCCGAGGGCACTGCTGCGCCGGTGGACTGCGATGGCGAGCGCTGCACCGGCGAGGAAGGCCTGTTGTTCCGCCTGCGCACGCGAAGCTACGACAAGCCTGTGTCGCAGGGGACGACCCAGGCCTCTTCCTCGGAAGCGCTGCAACCCGACCGTCGGGTGACAGTGGCGATGGAGCAACCCGGCAAGGCGACGGCGATGGGCAAGTTCTCCATCGACCTGCCGGGCGGCGGCGTTATATGGGCCACCGAAGACCCGACGCTGGGCCAGCCGGCATTGTCTGTCTCGGCGCCTTCGATGATGCCGTTCGATGGTCAGCGGATCACCAAGCCTGTCTCGTTCTATGTGCGGGGCAACTATCCGGCCTTCATCCGTCGGCTGGAGGTCACGCTGTATCGCAGCAGCGATGCGGATCTCATTGAGCCCATCGCGACCCTCCCTCTGAATGTTGCTGGCGTGACCCACGCCGAATGGGACGGCGCACTGCCGGCGCGCTATCCGTTCCGGAAAGGCGATGAGCTGGTGTATGTGCTGCGGGCGTACGATGAGGAGGGTCGCTTCGATGAAACCCATCCCCGTACATTGCAGCTGGTGTCGCCGGAGGAAGCCGAGCGCGGCGCGGACCTACTGCGCAGCAGTGTCGAGCGCACGCTGGGCAGCTCACTGACGACGGCGCAGGCGGAAAGCCAAAGCCTGATTGACACGGCGTTCTCCGAGAACGGGCTGCGCCAGCAGAACATCCCGATGTACGGGTCGCGTATCCGCATCCAGGGCCGTAATCTGCCGCCCGATGTCGCGCTGAAGATCAACGGCGAAGACTACCCGGTCGACCAGGAGCGCAAGTTCGTCGCCGAATATCTGGTCCCGGTGGGGCACCACAGGTTCGATATCGGCTTGGGCGGGCGGGGCGGCGAAGGTGCGGCCAATGCCGCGCATACGCTCGATGTCGACGTCACCGGTCGCTACTTCTTCGGCGTCGGTCTAGCAGACGTGACGATCGCGCAGAACAAGGCCAGCGGCTCGGCAGCGCCGTTCGCCAACGAGGTGAACTACCAGGACGACGTCATCAGCGATGGTCGGCTGGCGTTCTACGGCAAGGCGAAGCTGCGTGGAAAATACCTGGTCACCGCGCAAGCGGATACCACACAGCGCGACTTGGACCGGTTGTTCAATGGGTTCACCCAGGCCGATCCACAGGACATATTCCGCCGACTGGACCCGGATCTCTACTATCCGGTGTACGGCGACGACTCCACGACATATCGCGACGTGGACACCATGGGCCGATTCTATCTGCGCGTGGACTGGGATAAGAACCAGGCGCTTTGGGGCAACTATTCCACCGGCATCACCGGCACCGAGTACGCCCAGTACCAGCGCTCCCTGTATGGCGCGGCACTGAACTGGCGTTCGCTCGCCACCAACCGCTGGGGCGATCCGGGAACGGAACTGCGTGTGTTCGGCTCGCAGGCGGAGACCGCGCCCGGCCACAACGAGTTCATCGGTACGGGCGGCAGCCTGTACTACCTGCGGCATACCGATCTGCTGCCGGGCTCGGATGTCGTTACCCTTGAGATCCGCGACCTGACCACGGGACGTACCGAGAATCGGATCGTCCTGCAGCGTGGCGCGGACTACGAGATCGACGAACTTCAGGGCCGCATCCTGCTGACGCGCCCGCTGGCGCAAATCACCCGCGAGAACATCCCCACGCTGACGCGCGATGCGCCGCTCGATGGTTTCGAGCAGCGTCTGCTGGTGGACTACGAATGGGTGCCGTCGGGTTTCGATGCGGACGATGTCAGTGCCGGCTTCCGCGGCAAGCACTGGTTCGGCAACCATGTTGGTGTGGGCGCGACGTATGTGCAGGAGAACCGTGCGGGCGAGGACTATACGCTCGCCGCTGGCGATCTGACGCTGCAAGCCGGCAAGGGGACCTACGTCAAAGCCGAGTACGCACAGACGGAATCCTTTGGCTCCCCGGTGTTCTTCTCCGACAACGGTGGTCTGAGCTTCGTCCAACAGAACGACACCACGCTTTATCGGGAAGGCGAAGCGAAGTCGCTGGAAGCGCGCGCCAACTTCAAGGAGCTTGGCTGGACCACGCAGGACTGGAGTGCAGGCGCATGGTGGCGTAACACCAGCGCCGGGTACTCGATCTCCCGCTACGACACGGGTCGTCCGGTAACGGAGTACGGCGCGGAGTTGCTCGGCCAGTTCACGCCCAACCTGGGTGTTTATGCACGCTATACCCGTGCGGAGAGCGGCGCGGAGTCGTTGACCCAGGCGCAGGCGACGCTCGAGTGGCGCATCGACGATACCAGCACCTTCAGTGCCGAGGTCCGTCGCGTGGATACAGAAGGCGCGTCCAGCGATGCCGTCGGCACGCTCGGTGCGTTGAAGTACCTGCATCGATTTGGCAGTACGCTGGAGCTATACGGCCTCGCCCAACTCACGCTGGATGACGATGGCGGGCAATATGCCGACAACGATGCGTTCACGCTGGGCGGAAAATACCTCTATGGCGACAGCTCGTCCGTCGGTGCCGAGCTGACGACCGGTGATCGCGGCGAAGCGGCGACCGTCAACGCCGAGCACCGCCTGACCGCGGAGCACTCGGTCTATGGCGCCTACACGTACTCGACGGATACGACGACGTACGACTCGTTGTTCACGCGCAATGCCCAAAACGGTTGGACGCTGGGTCAGCGCTGGCGCTTGTCGAACCAGGTCAACCTGTACAACGAGAGTCAGTTCCTGAAGGAACCCAACCAGTCGGGCTTGGCGCATACCTTCGGCATGGATTTCTATCCCGCGCAGGGATGGAACATGGGTTTCACGCTGTCGGATGGCGAGCTGACCAATACCGCCGGCGGCAATGTCGATCGCCGCGCCATCAGTATCTCCGGGGGTCGCACTTCGCCGGACACCGACTGGCAGAGCAAATTGGAATGGCGCGAGGATCGCGGTGCGGAGCAGCGCGAGCAGTGGGTCAGCACGAATCGCCTGACGCACAAGATCAACGAGAGCTGGCGGATCGCCGCGCGACTGAACTACGCCGATACCGACGACGAGCTCAACCCGCTGGCCAGTGCCAAGTTCATCGAAGGCAACTTCGGCTTCGCCTACCGTCCCTGGAACAACCAGCGATGGGGCCTGTTCGGTCGTTATACCTATCTGTACGACCTGGCGACGCTGGGCCAGCTGGGTGGCGCGGATTACGACCAGAAGTCGCAGATCCTGTCGTTCGAAGGCGTGTACAAGCTCGATCAGCATTGGGAGTTCGCCGGCAAGCTGGCGCGGCGTGAAGGCGAAGTCCGGATGGGTCGGGGTGCGAGTGTGTGGCTGGATTCCGCCACCACGTTCGCCGCCGCCCAGATCCGCTACGACTTGCGCACGCAATGGCATGCGCTGGCCGAGTACCGCTGGCTGGACGTTGAGGACGGCGGTACCAAGCAGGGCGTGCTGCTCGGCCTGGATCGCGATCTCAACAAGAACTTCCGCATCGGTGTGGGCTACAACTTCACCGAATTCAGCGATGACCTGACGGACTTCGATTACGACCACGAGGGCTGGTTCTTGAATCTCGTCGGGACCTACTGAAGTCGGCTCTTGGGAATGTCAGAACGGGCTTAGTTGCCCTTGCGCCTGATTCAGGACGCGGCGCATCCAGATTTGGGTGCGCCCGCGCTCCTGGACGAGATTCTCCGCCAACCATCCTCGGTGCCGCTCAAGCGAGAGCATTTGACGCCGTGTATGAGCGT
This sequence comes from Pseudoxanthomonas sp. YR558, assembly GCF_900116385.1. Classification (NCBI taxonomy): domain Bacteria; kingdom Pseudomonadati; phylum Pseudomonadota; class Gammaproteobacteria; order Lysobacterales; family Lysobacteraceae; genus Pseudoxanthomonas; species Pseudoxanthomonas sp. YR558. The sequence continues at coordinate 2,406,529 of NZ_FPCI01000001.1, forward strand.
TCTGGATTGCTGATGCGCGAACGTTGAAACCCTAAGCCGGTCGTTTCAACGATCGACATCGGCGCGTTGTCTTCGTGGTGTGCTTGCCGAGGGAATAGCGCGCTGGGTGTCCCTCATTCGCCTGTGAGCGCGATATCTCCCACGACAACGTCCGTCTGGGTGCCGCTCGATGCTTCGCTTGACCTCCAACAGGTTTGCTCTCGCTGTCGCGTTGATGATCCTCGCGGATCAGGCAGGGGCTGTTCGTGTGGCAGATACGTCGGCATGGACGGGCACAACGGCCAACACCACGACGGGCGGCGGCACGGCACAAGCGACAGCCGATGGAGGTAGTGCCCTCAACGTCACGGTGTCGGCTGCGGCGAACAACTACATCGGCATGGGTTCGACGACGACGTCCGGGGTGAGCAATACGCTCAACGGTGTGGAGAGCACGATCAGCGCTACGTGGTACACGCCCAACCTCTCACCGACCACTAGCTATCACGGATTCCTGACCAATGTCGTCGGCACGAGTACATGGGGGGCCGGTAGTGGCACGGGCGGCACGCTCTCGCCGGCGTGCCGCCATGCGGCGGGTACCGCTGTCGGTAGCACCCTTAGCTGCAACAGCATCAATGGTGGAGTTCCGAGCACCCTGACCTTCGCGTTCGAGCACCCGGTGGTGGATCCGGTCATCCATGTTTCGAGATTGGGCGGGTTCTTCAACAACAACATCGCAGGTACGAGCTTCAACACCTGGGCAAGCTTCAGGCTGACGACGCCGGGCGCCACGCTCTCGCTGTTGAACGGAAACGGGCAGCTGGCGGTGAACGGTGGCAACACGATCACCCACGCTCCTTTCACGGCGACGAGCTTGCTCGGTGTCAACTGTGGTTCCGGCACAGGTACGCGCGCGGGTTGCGGCAGCGTGCTTGTAAGCGGAACTCCCGTCGCATCGTTGTCCTTCGAAGCAACGTTCAACGTGCAGCGCCAGTCGGGAACGGCCGCGCAGGATGCGGCCACGGCCAATCTCTACAGCGACGGCATCCATTGGATCGTCACTCTTCCGGAAGACTATGGCGACGCGCCGGATACCTACAATCAGGGGAACGCAGCGACGCACATCCTGACCGACCTCAGGTTGGGAACCGGCGTCACGGCAGACAATTCCGATGCGATCAATACGGGAAGCATTGCGAGCAGTCCGCTTGCATCGCCGGGGGCCGCGACCGACGGTGGCGATGATGGCGCGACAGTGCCTGCAACGCTCCCCATGGTGGCGGGGTCGGTTACCCAGATTCCGGTGACGCTCTCCGGCGTGAGCAAGTCGGCTGTGGTGTGCGGATGGATCGACTACAACCGGGATGGCGATTTTGCCGACGCGGGCGAGCGCGCGACGAACTGCACGACGGTATCGGCGGGTGCGACATCGGCCACCTTGTCGTTCACGGCTCCGGTGGCGATCGCCGCGGGTACGAGCTATGTCCGCATTCGGGTGAGCTACGACAGTACGTTCACCGCAGCCGCTGCAGCGCCTACGGGGTCATTGGATAGCGGTGAGGCGGAAGACTACATCCTGAGCATCGTCCAGCCCAACTTTGGCAGTTGTGACGGTCGAATGTTCCTGGACCAGGTCAACTCCGCGATGACGGTGTCCACGTTCTACAACGTGGGCTACGCCAGTGTCCCGTTCACCTACAGCAGTCCGGGAACCGGCGCCGCCCGTAATGGCATCGGTTATAACCCGGTGGACAACTACATCTACGGCATCGATTGGGTAGCCGGGACAGGCAACGAGCTGATTCGTGTGGGTTCAGACGGAAGCACCTACGACATGGGTGCGATCGCCAGCTTGCCCATCTCGAACTACAACAACGGGGTGATCTCGCCCACCGGCGACTACTACCTGATGTCCGGCTTCGGTGGCAACACGCTGTATCGCATCGATATCGCCAGCCGCACTGCCACGCCGATTACATTGAGTCAGTCGATTCAGGTATCGGACTTCGCCTGGTACAACGGATTGTTGTATGGGATAAGCGGGGGTCAGTTGGTGAGTGCGAATCCGGTCACGGGCGCGGTTGCCGTGCTGGGTCCCACGTCACCCCTCAATAGTGCCATCGCCATGTGGGGCTTCACCAATGGGATTCTGGCGACGAGTGGCAACTCGATCTACGCGATCGATCCGTTGACCGGCGCGGCGACCCTGATGAGCAGCGCACCCGCGTCGAACAATGCCGACGGCGCCAACTGTCCCAGCGCGCCGGTGCTGTTCAATGCCGATCTTTCAGTCACCAAGACGAATACTCCCGCATCGGGGGTGAACGATCTGGCTGGTGATACCTACGCACCCGCCGCGGCCCGGACCTATACGGTGGTGGTTAGCAATACAAGCACCTCCTTCGGTGCCCAGAACATCACCGTGAGCGATCCGGTGCCGACGGGTGTCGATCCGACCACCGTGAGCTGGACGTGTGCCAGTACTTCCGGCGGTGCGCGTTGCGGTGCGGCAAGCGGCACGGGTGCGCTCAACGACACGGGCCTGGATCTTCCGCCCAGTGCGGTGGCGACCTACCTGGTCACGATGACGGTGCCGGCGGGGTTCACGGGCGACCTGTCGAACGTGGTAACCATCACGCCGCCAGCGACGATCAACGATACCAACGCCGTCAACAACACGGCCACCGACGTGGATCAATCCGCGCCATTGCTGACGATCCGCAAGATCAGCGTGGACGGTGTGGACAGCTTTGGCTTCACCGGCACCAATGGCGTGGTTACGCAGACCCTGATCACCACGGTCGCCGGAACGCCGGTCAGCGGCGCAGCCCAGGCCCTGACGGCAGCCGGTACCGCCACCACGATTACCGAAAGCACCACGCCGGCCACCTACCGGGTGACCGATATCACCTGCACGGGATTGGGTGCGGGCGGCACCGCCACGCCAGACCTGACGAACCGAGCGGTGGTGTTGAATGCGGCCGCGACCGCGACGGGTGCCAACATCGTCTGCACGTTCACCAATACCCTGCAGCAGGCCGACATTCAGGTGGTGAAGACCGCCACGCCGAACCCCGTGGTGTCGGGCGATGTGGTGACGTACACGCTGGTGGTGAGCAACAACGGGCCGTCGGCGGCGAGCAATGTGCTGCTGACGGACAGCGCGAGTACAGGACAGACATGTACGACACCCAGCACCACGGCCACCTGTAGTGCCAGCGGTGGCGCGAGCTGTCCTTCGCCGACGGTGCCGGTCACCACATTGCTCGGCAGTGGCGTGACCATTCCGAGCCTGCCGGTCGGTGGGCAGGTGAACGTGACTGTGCAGTGCTCGATTTCTGCTACTGGCCTGTAAAGCAAAGGGCATGACGTGGCAGCACTGTTCTTCCCATCGCTCGCCTCTGTAAATGCCGTTACGTCCCGATCAGGTGCGTGTCCTGTCTAGAGCTGTTGGTGCGAGCATGCTCGTGGAATGTGAGGGGTGTTGCCGGTGCCCTTTCATGGATTTGGCTGCCTGCCCACTGCATCATGAAAAGGTTGCGAGTGAGACACGGGTGTTTCGGCGAAACATCGGGGAACAAAATGAAAACTGCAATTCGTGACCACGCTTCACCCGGCCATCGCACCGGATCTTTGTCACGGTTGACTGCAGATGTGGTTGTCATTGCCATGAGGTCCCGCGCCAAAGCGATCCGGCTGTCGCTGGCATTCATGCTCGCGGTCTCTGTCGTCGCACATGCGGCGACCTTCACGATGCCTGCGGGTTCGAATTACTTCAGCGGCCATCTCTTCAGCACGTTCGTCGGCGCCAACGGTGCCGCGGTCACGACGGGACAGGCATCGCCCCTGCATACGTTCACCGCCACGCAGATCGGCACGGCCGCCGGCACCGGCGTCATATCCCAGTTCGCGACAGGACTTCTGCCCACAGGTTCAGGCTATCCCGCAACCGCTCCCAGGATGGGGGAGATGGGTGCGGCAAACGGCTTGGGAGTGGGCGGCCGCATCCGCTACACCTTCAGTCAGGCGTTGCCGCTGGGCACGCACGTCTACATGCAGGATGTGGACCAGGGGGAAATCGCCACGCTGCAGTTCTATACCTGTGCGGGAACGTTGATCAATCCGTCGGGCTTCGACTATCTGGTCGCTGCGACCAGTGCCGTACCGTCAGCGGCTTTCACCGCTACTGCAGTGACCCTGACCAACACCACGGGCGCAACCAACCAGAACGAGTCGCTCGTGGCCGTGGTCATCCGTAACGCTACGGTCTGCCGCGTCGAGTACAGCGGCATCTTTGCCGGCGGCACCTTCGAGACCTACTTCTCGCTGCCGCCAGTCAATCCCGGCATCACCAAGTCCGTGGCGACACCGAACCCCGTGCTTCCTAGCGGACCGGTGAGCTGGACTTTGACGGCCACCAACAACGCGCTTGCCAGCGGCATCACGGGCCTCAGCAATCCGACGAGCGCTTACGGCGTCGTCATCAGCGATACCGTCAACAGCGCCGTGACCGGCCTGACCGCGGTAGTGACCAACGCGGGTGGCACCACAGGTGGTAGTTGCACGGTGGGCGCCGGCAACGCGGTGACCTGCAGTGGCTTTTCGCCGCTGGCCAGCGGGCAGAGCATCACCGTCACCCTCAGCGGCACCCTTTCCGCGCTCTACAACAGCACCAGTTTGTCCAATACCGCCACCGTCTCCAATACGGTGGCGAACGACACGGTGGCTGCGAACAACAGCGCCACCAGCGCCACGCCCGTGACACTGCAGCCGAACTTCGGCAGCTGTGATGCCCGAATGTTCCTGGACCAAGTGCCAGTGTCCACGTCGACGCTCTTCAACGTGAACTACTCCACGACGCCGTTCACGTACACGTCCTTGGGTTCATCCAGCGCCACGACGGGACGCAACGGTGTTGGCTACAACGTGCTGGACAACTATATCTACGGCATCCGCTGGCCCACGAGCGGCGGCGTTGTCGAGCTTATCCGCGTCGGAGCAGACGGCTCTGGCCTGAATTTGGGTGTCATCGCAGGCCTTCCGGCATCCACGTACAACAATGGTGTCATTTCGCCTACGGGCGACTACTACCTGAAGACGGGCTTCTCGGACACCACGCTCTACCGCATCAATCTGGCGACGACGCCCTACACCGCCACCACCATCACGTTGAGCCAGCCAGTCCAGACCTTCGACCTTGCCTGGTACAACGGCCGGCTGTATGGCGTAAACAGCACGTCGAGCCCGAGTCAGCTGGTCAGCATCGATCCTGTCAGCGGCGCCGTGACGACCATCGGCTCCACCTCTCCGCTAACCAACGCATTGTCGATGTGGGGTTTCAACAACATGCTGCTCGGCTCCTCGGGCGGTGTCATTTACGCGCTGGATCCGAGTGTAGGCTCGGCGACGCAATTGAGCACCGTCAATCCGGTGAGCAGCAACGGCGACGGTGCCAACTGCCCCAGCGCGAACATCCAGTTCAATGCCGACCTCTCGGTCACCAAGACCAACACACCGGCTTCCGGACCTAGCGATCTGGCCAGCGACACCTATGTGCCCGGCCAGGCACGGACCTACACCATCGTGGTCAGCAACACGAGCGCTTCGTTCGGCGCCCAGAACGTCAGGGTGAGCGACCCGGTGCCTGCTGGGATCGATCCGGCCACCGTCAGCTGGACGTGCACGTCCACCTCCGGCAGTGCGGTGTGTGGGGTCGCCAGTGGAACGGGCGCGCTCAATGACACAGGCCTGGACCTGCCGCCGAGCGCGGTAGCGACTTACCTGGTGACCATGACGGTGCCGGTTGGCTTTACCGGCACGCTGACCAACACGGTCGCCATCACGCCGCCGAATACGATCAATGACGCGAACGCCAGCAACAATCTGGCATCGGACGCGGATATCCGAGGCGGCAGCATCACCATCGTCAAGGACGCTGCGCCGGATAGTCCTCAGGACTTCGCGTTCACCACGAGCGGTGCCGGACTCAGTGCATTCAGTCTTGATGATGATGCCGATGCGACGTTGAGCAATACGCGTGTTTTCCCGGGCCTGACGCCGGGTGCATACAGCGTGACCGAAACTTCAGTGTCGGGCTGGAGTCTCACGGCCCTGACTTGCACTGATCCCGACAACGGAACCGCGGTCAACCTCGCGACGCGGCTGGCCACGATCGACTTGGATGCGGGTGAGGACATCATCTGCACCTACACGAACACGGCGCTTGTGCCCGCCCTGGCGATCACCAAGGTGAGCAACGGGCCATGGACGGTCGGTCAGACTGGCAGTACCTACACCCTGAATGTCAGTAATGTCGGCACCGCGGCAACTGCCGGTACCATCACCGTGCGCGACCAGTTGCCTTCCGGTATCGGCATACGTCCCGCCACGGCCTTCACCGCAGCAACAGGATGGACGTGCAGTTACTCGGACGAAGCGGCGCAGAATGCGACAACCATCGTCCCGAACACGGGCATGGTCCTGACGTGCACGTCGAGTACTGCAATAGCCGTCGGCGGTGTTGTCGCTCTGACGATTCCAGTCGTCGTGACGTCCGCGTCACCTGCCTCCGTCATCAACTACGCTTCGATCGGCGGGGGGGGCGACGCGTTCAATGGGGGCGCTGCGCCGACGGCGGGTGCAACTTGCACCGACGCAGCGCATTGCGCGAGCGCGACGACGAGCGTGACGCCCTCGCCCCCGGCGCCGGCGACCTGCCCGGCCGGTGGGACGCCTGTGAACCTGTTCGCGACGCCACCCTTTCAGAGCAACTTCTTCCTTGATGGCGCGACCGAAACGAGGACAGCGACGCTGATCGCGGCAGCCGGCAGCTATACCGTCGGTACGGGCAGCGGCGGGCGTTTTGTCGTCAACATGAACTGGCGTTGGAGTCCGGGCTTCCCTCAACCCTCGAATGCATCGACGATGACGCTCCGCGTGAACGGGGTGGACTACGCGCGGATCACCTCGCAGCCGGGATATGCCGGTTACGCCACGTTGGTAGCGTTGAATGGAGCTGCGCTGTTCAGCGGAACCACGACCATGGAGACGAACCGGACTTCCAACGAGAACATCTGGGTGACGTTACCCGCATCGGTGGCGAGTGTGACGAGCGTGCAGATGGGGTACACCGGCGGGGCAACAGGTGACGACTATTTCTTCTCGTCGCCGGCGCTCTTCGGCTGCTCGACGCCGGTCGATCTGTCCGTTACCAAGACGAATACTCCCGCATCGGGAGCGAACGACCTGCCTGCTGATGTCTATGTGCCTGGTGGAGCGCGGACGTACAACGTGGTCGTCACCAATACCAGTACGTCCTCGAGTGTACTGGACATGACGGTCAACGATCCGGTGCCAGCAGGCGTCAATCCGGCCACGGTCAGCTGGACCTGCGCATCGACCTCCGGTGGCGCGGTGTGCGGCGCAACAAGCGGCACGGGTGCGCTCAACGACACGGGCCTGGATCTTCCGCCCAGTGCGGTGGCGACCTATCTGGTCACGATGACCGTGCCAGCTGGTTTCTCCGGTGACTTGGCGAACACGGCAAGCATCATCGCGCCAGCCAACATCACGGACACCAACACCGCCAACAACACGGCCACCGACGTGGATCAATCCGCGCCATTGCTGACGATCCGCAAGACCAGCGTCGGCGGTGTGGACAGCTTTGGCTTCACCGGGACCAACGGCGTGGTCACGCAGACCCTGGTCACCACGGTCGCCGGAACGCCGGTCAGCGGCGCAGCCCAGGCCCTGACGGCCGCCGGTACCGCCACCACGATTACCGAAAGCACCACGCCGGCCACCTACCGGGTGACCGATATCACCTGCACGGGGCTGGGCGCGGGCGGCACCGCCACACCAGACCTGACGAACCGAGCGGTGGTGTTGAATGCGGCCGCGACCGCGACGGGTGCCAACATCGTCTGCACGTTCACCAATACCCTGCAGCAGGCCGACATTCAGGTGGTGAAGACCGCCTCGCCCAACCCGGTGGTGTCGGGCGATGTGGTGACGTACACGCTGGTGGTGAGCAACAACGGGCCGTCGGCGGCGAGCAATGTGCTGCTGACGGACAGCGCGAGTGCAGGTCAGACATGTACGACGCCCAGCACCACGGCCACCTGTAGTGCCAGCGGTGGCGCGAGCTGTCCTTCGCCGACGGTGCCGGTCACCACATTGCTCGGCAGTGGCGTGACCATTCCGAGCCTGCCGGCGGGTGGGCAGGTGAGCTTTACCTTGCAATGCACGGTGACGGCGAGCGGACAGTAAACGCGCTTGCGGAAGAGGCCGCTCCCGGTCCACGAAGCGGCTAGCAGCGCGCGTAAGGTGACATCACGAGAACAACGAAATCGCTGTCACTTATGTCCCATCTGCGATGGGCGTCACGAAAATTCCCGGGTGAAGCAGGAGTGCAGGGTCGTGGCGCAAGCCGATCGAGCATGGGTCCTTTCCTCCTGCGTCCAACGACGGGCGCCATGCTTCTTCATTGGCGCCCGACCATCATCCGAAGCAGGGGGTCTTGAAGTGATGCAGTCTCGATTTATGAAAAGCAGTGCGTTGGCGATGATCATCGCCTTGTCGGCCGTGATGCCCGATGCCCGCGCTGAAGCCCAGTGCCAGTTTACCCAGGGCTATTGGCAGAACCGCGCGCAGAATGCGAATGATCTGAGCACCGAAGTATGGATGGCCATCCGTGACCAGCCGTTCTACCTCTCCAGCCTGAGCTATCGGCAGGTGCTGCAAGTGGCACCGAAGGGCAACGCTTACTGGATCCTGGCCCACCAACTAGTGGCAGCACAGTCCAACTATGCGCTGGGTGCCGAGTCGGTGGACATCGTCTCCGCGGCACTGGCGCGGGGCGACCAGCTCATGGCGCAGTACACGCCCGATCAAATCGCGGCCATGCCGAAGAATGGCGAGGTTCGCCAGGAATTGATCGCGGTGTCGCGCGTGCTGGACGACTGGAACAACGGCTTGATCGGGACCGGCACGTGCGATGCCGGTACCGGCGCTGGCGGCAACTAAGCTGATGTCGGGTTGGCCGCCGGGCGGGCAGGATTCCGCTCGGCGGTCGCCCCGTTACTCGCGGTGGCTTGGATCGCCCGGCGTCGAGGCGAGTGGCTTGATGCTGGTGGAGTGATCCATCAGCGCACGTCGTATCCGGCGTGTGAGGGGATGATCCGGACCCAATTGGCGGCGGGCTTCGACCAGCGCATCCTGCAGCAGGCGCTCCGCGGCGGACGCATCGGAGGGCAGGTCTTGCTTTTGTGGCCGAGCACGTGCGCGAAGCGCCTGGGCAAGGGCGAGACGTGCGGAAGGGGCTGGCCATTGGCGTTGGCGCGCGGTCTGCACCACTTCCTGCAGCAGCCCGATCGCTTCATCCGCGCTGGGGGTCCTGGACGTCGTCTCGGTCGGCTGTTCCAGCAACAAATCCGCGAGCGTCTCCTTTGAGGCCAAGGTCGCTTCGTGACGCGGCCCCAACGTACGCTCGAGCAGGGCGGTCGCCTCTCTTGCGGGTTCCAGACCTCTCTCTGGATGCGTTCTTGCCTCGGCACGGGCTTCGAGCAAGCGCTGGCGTGCGTACTCAGGATGCCGAGTACCGAAACTGGCCGCGATGGCATCGTGCGATTGCTGCAAGGCGCCGGCGTCCACCGATGTAGGCGCGGCCGTGAGCGCGATCTCCAGTCTGAGTCTGAGGCTGCGGGACGTGTCTGGATGCGCCGCCCCGAGACGCTGACGACGCGACGCCAGCAAGGCATCGGCGATGCGAAGCGCTTCCTGCGGATGCCCCTCGTGCACCAGTAGCGTCGCGAGCGCTTCACGAGCGCTATCTGAGGCGGCGTGCAAGTCAGCGCCAGCCAAGGCGACCGCACCGCGCAGATCGCGCTCGGCATCTCGGAAATTCAACAGTTGCGCATGCCACTGCCCACGCAGAGTCAGAAGATCGATGCGGGTCGTGCGCGCGAGAGGCACGGGCAGCCCGTCGGCCGTCGTGTCCGCGAATGCGAGGGCTTCGAAGGCTGCGGCGTGATCCGAAAGTCCCCAGTGCGCACGCGCGAGCTCGGTCAACAGGCTGAGCGATGTCAGGTCGGCCTTATGTCGCGAGGCGGTGATCTGTTGCAGGCCTGCGAGCGCCACATCCCGTGCATCGGCATGCCGCGCCTGCAGATTGAGCAGCGTGGCGAGCGTGGCTTGAGTATCGGGGCGCAGTGCGGGCTCGTCCGCGAGTAGCGTGTTCGCTTCGTCCGCCAGCGCCAATGCGTGCGGATAGTCGCCCAGCACCGCGTAGCTACGGGCCAGCGATACCAGTGCGCGCGCCTTGAGGGCGGGACTGGACTGCAACGGCAGGCGACGCAGGTGGGCTTCGGTCTGGTCGAGAAGCTGGCGCGATGAAGGCCGGGTCTCGGCCAGCCCCGACAGCGTGGCGGCGCCGAGCGTGTCCTCGAACAGGGTGGATACCGCTTGCATGTCGCGGTCCTCCTGCTGGTCGCGCAGGTGATACCAGGTGAATACACCCGCCGCCGCCAGCACGAACACCAAGGTGCCCGCGGCGATGGCGCTTGCGACAGCGTGGCGCTGGACGAAGCGCCGCGCCACGTAGAGACGCCCGCCTTTGCGCGCGACGACGGGCTTGCGTGAAAGCCAGTGCTGCAGGTCCGTGATCAAGGCGCCGACGCTCGGGTAGCGATCCGCTGGCGCCAACGCGACGCATTTCAGCGCGATGGCATCCAGGTCCCCGTGTAGCTGCTTGCGCAGCTGCGCGTTGTCGCGGCATCTGCGATGGGTGGCTACGCCCGCCCATGCGGCGTCGGCCAAGGAGGAGGGCGGTTGTGCCTTGATCGCCGGCAAGCGGGTGAAGCTGGCGTGCAAGGGAAGTAGCGGGCGCGGCCAGTTCGCCACGAACAACTGGTACATCATCACGCCGAGCGCATAGATTTCGCTGGCGACCGACGACGCTTCCCCCGCGAGTATTTCAGGGGCCGCATAGCCGTTGGATACGGCGATGCGCGGCGACGCCGGACCCTCTCCGCCATCGATGACGGCGGAGAGGCCGAAATCGACGAGGTACACGCGGCCATCCTGCGCGACCAGCACGTTGCCGGGTTTTATGTCCTGGTGCAGCACGCCGCGGCTGTGCGCGTAGTGCAGCGCATCGCAAGCCTGCAACAGCAACTGGGTGCGTTCGGTGAGGGTCAGTGCTTGCTGGTCGGCCCATAGGTCGATCGACGTGCCCTGCACGAGCTGCATCGCGAACCAGGGGTGTCCGTCCGATTCGATACCGCCATCGAGCAATGGCGCGATATGCGGGTGGTCGAGCTGCGCGAGATGGTTGCGCTCGCGCATGAAGGCATCGATCAGCGATGGCGAAGAGATTTCGCTGCGGATGCACTTGAGCGCCACACGCTTCTCGTACTGGCCGTCAGCGCGGCTGGCCTCGTAAACCGTCCCCATCCCGCCGGTTCCCAGCAGGCGGTCGATGCGCCAGGGTCCCAGCCGATTGCCGACGCGGTTGGAAGCGACGTCCCCTGATGCGTCTTCTGTATCGCCTGTGCCGGGCAGCCCCAGCAGGTCGTCGAAGTCCATCCCTTCCAACGGATGATCCATGGCGTCCGCCGCGAGCCAACGGACGAGTACTTCATGGAGAGGAGGGTCCTCCACCGCCAGGCGTGAGAGCGCCTCGGCGCGGCGTGGCGTCGGCAGGTCGACGTAGTCGTCGAACAGGGCAAGCGCACGGGCCTCTAGATCGGACATCGGCGAGGATCAGGCAAAGGGGGGGAGCCGCGCGCGATCCGGCGTACAGGAGTTATCCGGGACGCCGCCGTTCGTGCCGACACGGAGGAAGATCGGAGCCTGGAAGCGTGAGCGGACATGCGTCCCATGCTGCGAGCGTAGCGTGCTTCGCAAAGGGAGGCATGGCGGCAGGAAGATGGCGCGCCCGGAGGGATTCGAACCCCCGACCAATGGCTTCGGAAGCCACTACTCTATCCGGCTGAGCTACGGGCGCACGGGACCGGCATTCTAGCCGCAAACCGATGCGATGGCCCACTTCGCGATGCGGTGCGGTGCCATCCTGGCGTGGAGGGCGTGCCTGTTACCCTTTACGCATGGGATACGAACGTTTCGAGAACGCCGGGGTGCCGCGCTGGCGCGAACGGCTGGGCCAGTACTGGAAGCTCGTGCGCGGAGACCGCCCGATCGGCGTGCTGCTGCTGCTGTGGCCGACCTGGTGGGCGCTCTGGCTCGCGGCCGGCGGCATGCCGCCATGGTGGACCTTGTTCGTGTTCACGGCGGGTGTGTGGCTGACGCGCTCGGCCGGCTGCGTCATCAATGACTATGCCGATCGCTGGCTGGATCCGCAGGTCGAGCGCACACGGGAGCGCCCGCTGGCGACCGGTGCGGTCAGCGGTCGTGAGGCGCTGCTGGTGTTCGCGGCGCTGATGCTGGTGGCGTTCGGCCTGGTGCTGACGATGAACCGCCTGACGGTGTGGTTGAGCGTGATTGGGCTGTTGCTGGCGGCCAGCTATCCGTACCTGAAGCGCTACACCTATCTGCCACAGGTGTATCTGGGCCTCGCGTTCGGCTGGGGCATCCCGATGGCGTTCGCAGCGATCCAGGGCGCGGTGCCGCCGGTGGCGTGGGTGCTGTACGGGGCCAACATCCTGTGGGCGACCGCCTACGACACCTGGTACGCGATGGTGGACCGCGAGGACGACATCCGGGCCGGTTCAAAATCGACGGCGATCCTGTTCGGCGACCTGGACCTCGTGATCCAGGGCGTGCTCTACGCGCTGGTGCTGCTGGCGCTGGGCCTCGTCGGTCGCCAGGCCGGCTTGGGTCTCTATTACTGGGGTGCGCTGGGCGTGTCGGCGCTGTTGATCGGCTGGCAATTCAGGCTCGCCTGGCACCGGGAACGTGCAGGCTGCTTCAAGGCCTTCCTGCACAACAACTGGGTGGGATTGGTGGTGTTTGCAGGTCTCTGGCTCGACCTGGCGCGCTGAACGCAATTACGGCACACGGGCGATGACCCAGGCATCGACCCGGGTGACGCCGGCTGCAAGCAAGGTGCGGGCGGCGGCGTGCAGGGTCGCGCCGGTCGTCATCACGTCATCCAGCAGGGCGACATGCGCCGGCAGCGGACCCGCGCCGGCGATGCCGAATGCGCGGGCGACATTGCGCTCGCGTGCGTCCGCCTGCAGTTCCGATTGCGGCGCGGTCGCGCGAAACCGTACCAGGCGGTCGGCTAGCAGCGGAGTCGACAACGACCGGGCGAGCGGAAGTGCGAGCTCCAAGGCTTGGTCGTAACCTCGCTCGCGCAGGCGGCCTGCATGCAGCGGAATGGGGACCAGCGCATCCGGCCGGGGCGCACGGCCCAAGGTGCCGGTGGCTAGGTCGGCGAGCAGGCGACCCGCTGCCAGGTCCTGGTGGAACTTGAACCGGGGCACCAGCCGATCCACTGGGAACCCGTAAACGAAGACAGCGGTGGTCTTCACAAGCGGCGGGGAATCAACCAGGCAGGCCCCGCATTCGCCCGGGAAGGGTAACGGCAGCGCGCAGCGTGCACAGGCAGCACGATTCCAAGGCAACGATTGCGTGCAGTTGCCGCATAGATCGAGACCGTAGGCGCCCGATTCGCGGCAGATCAGGCATCTCGGGGGCAGCAACCAGCGCGCCGCTTTGCGCCATCCGTCAACTGAACCGACATCCATGCGGTTGACAGCCTCTTCCCTGGTTTCCAGACTTCCGCGACTGTAAATCCCCGAGTCCGCGATGTCTGTGCACATTTCCAGCCCCCTTCCCACACTGCGTCACGACTGGCGGCGCGACGAGTTGCTGGCCCTGTTCGACCTGCCGCTGCCGGACCTGCTCCATAAGGCCGCCAGCGTGCACCGGGCCCATTTCGATCCGGCCGAAGTGCAGGTATCCACGCTGCTGTCGGTGAAGACCGGCGGCTGCCCGGAGGACTGCGCCTACTGCCCGCAAGCGCAGCGCTACGACACCGGCGTGGCCGCGCAGAAACTGATGGAGACCGAACAGGTGTTGGCGAAGGCCGCGCAGGCCAAGGCCGCGGGCGCGTCGCGCTTCTGCATGGGCGCGGCCTGGCGCTCGCCGAAGGACCGCGACATCCCGAAGGTCGCCGAGATGATCCGCGGGGTGAAGGCACTGGGCCTTGAGACCTGCGCGACGCTGGGCATGTTGAGCGGCGACCAGGCGCATGCGTTGAAGGACGCCGGCCTGGACTACTACAACCACAACCTGGATACGGCGCCGGAGTTCTACGGCGACATCATCCACACCCGCGAATACCAGGACCGGCTGGACACGCTGGCCCACGTGCGCGACGCCGGCATGAAGACCTGCTGCGGCGGCATCGTCGGCATGGGCGAGTCGCGCGACCAGCGCGCCGGCCTGCTGCAGGCGCTGGCGAACCTGCCCGCGCATCCGGATTCCGTGCCGATCAACCAGCTGGTGCAGGTGGCGGGCACGCCGCTGCACGGCACGCAGGCGCTGGACCCGTTCGAGTTCGTCCGCACGATCGCGGTCGCGCGCATCACGATGCCGGCCTCGATGGTGCGCCTGTCGGCCGGTCGCGAGGCCATGAGCGACGAGTTGCAGGCGCTGTGCTTCCTGGCAGGCGCCAACTCCATCTTCTACGGCGAGAAGCTGCTGACCACCGGCAACCCCGACACCGAGCGCGACCAGGCCCTGTTCGCCCGGCTGGGCTTGCGGCCGATGGCGGTGCAGGTGGAAAACGTGCACGACCATCACAGAATGGATGCCGCCGGCAGCGGTACGGTGCATGCCGACATCACCCGTCCTGCGCCGTCCTGCGGCCAGGCGGCATAGTCGGGGCGCAACAGGGGGCAGGACGAAGGCCATCACGCCGGCGCGGATATCGCGTCCCGGCGCGTCGGCGTCGCCGCGCCCCGGGCGCGTCCATCGACGCGATCCCCAGCATCCGGTGCCGACACCATGAGCCGTCTCGACCTGCACGACCGCATCCTCGCCCAGCGCCAGCAGCGTGTCGCCCTGGCGCGCCAGCGCACGCGCCGCACCATCCATCGGCGCGACGGCGTGCGGGTCGAAGTCGATGGACGTTGGCTGACCGAGTTCAGTAGCAACGACTATCTCGGACTGGCCCAGCAGTTCGAAGTCACCACGGCCCTGCAGGACGCGGCGGGGCGCGATGGCGCGGGCGCGGGCGCATCGCATCTGGTCAGCGGCCACCACGCCGCACACGAAGGCCTGGAGCGCGACATTGCGGACTGGCTGGGTTATCCGCGCGCGCTGCTGTTCGGCAGTGGTTTCCTCGCAAACCTGGCCGTGCAGCAGGCGTTGCTGGAGGACGGCGACGTCTGCGTGCAGGACCGGTTGAACCACGCCAGTCTGCTCGATGCGACACGCCTGGCGGGCGCGAAGCTGCGGCGCTATCCGCATCTCGATCCGGAAGGCGCGCTTCGGCAGCTCAAGCTGCAACCGGAAGGTGCGGCGATGCTTGTGACGGACGGTGTCTTCAGCATGGATGGCGACACCGCACCGCTGCGCGCGCTGAGCCTGGTCGCGCGCATGCAGCAGGCGCTGTTCTTCGTCGATGACGCCCACGGCGTCGGTGTGCGTGGCCCCGATGGCCGCGGCAGCGTGGCCGAAGCGCGGATGGGCGTGGCCGATGTGCCGCTGCAGCTGGTCACCCTCGGCAAGGCGCTGGGGGGCTACGGCGCGGTGGTCGTGGGCGAAGAGACGCTCGTCCAGCACCTGGCGGAAACCGCGCGGCCCTACATCTACACGACGGCCATGCCACCCGCGCTGGCCGCGGCCACGCGCATTGCGGTGAAGCACGCGCGCAAGGACCACTGGCGCCGCGAGAAGCTGCAGATGCTGGTCGACCGGTTCCGCGTCGGTGCGCAACGTGCCGGCCTGCAGTTGATGGCGTCCGAATCGCCGATCCAGCCCGTGTTGTGCGGAAGCGATGGCAACGCGCTGGCGTTGGCCGCGGCGCTGGATAGCGCCGGCTACCTGGTGCCGGCGATCCGGCCGCCCACCGTTCCGGATGGGAAGGCGCGCCTGCGTGTCACCCTCTCGGCGCTGCATTCGCCGCAGGACGTCGACGCCCTCGTCGCCACGCTGGCGCGCTCGTGGGATGCCGTGCAGCGCGTGCACGGCGCCGTCGCCTGACACGCGCTTTCCTGCGCATGGATGCACTCCGCCGCGCCTGATCGGCGACAATACGCGCATGCATATCGAAACCACCGGCAGCGGCCCTTCCCTGGTGCTGCTGCACGGCTGGGCCCTGCATGGCGGCGTGTTCGCGCCGCTCGTGCAGCGCCTGTCCGACCGCTACACGCTGCACCTGGTCGACCTGCCGGGGCACGGCCATAGTCGCGACAGCGACATTCCGCTCTCGCTCGATGCCACCGTCGACGCATTGCTCGCACGCACGCCGCCGGCCGCGTGGCTCGCGTGGTCGCTGGGCGGCCTGTTCGCACTCCACGCCGCCGCGCGTTCGTCGCAGGTGCGCGGATTGGCGATGATGGCGTCCACGCCGCGTTTCGTGCGTTCCGAAGATTGGCCGTATGCGGTGGACGCACAGGTGTTCGGGCAGTTCGGCGACGATCTGCGGAACGACTATGCAGGCACGCTGGAGCGATTCCTGGCGCTGGACACCATGGGTTCGGAGCACGCGCGCAGCGAGCTGCGTACGTTGAAGCGCGATGTGTACGCGCGCGGCGAACCGACGCCGTCCGCACTGCAGGAGGGCTTGCGCCTGCTGGAGCAGAGCGACTTGCGCGCCGCGTTGCCGGATATTCGCGTGCCAAGCCTGTGGATTGCCGGCCGTCGCGATCTGCTGGTGCCTGCCAAGGCCATGCGCGCCGCCTCGGAGTCCGCGTTCGACGGGCGTTATGTCGAGATTTCCGGTGGCGGTCATGCGCCGTTCCTCGGCCATGCGGATCTCGTCGTCGATGCGCTGGATGCCTTCCTGCCGACGTTGGAGGCAGCGCAATGAACACGTTCGACCAACGCCATATCCGCCGCGCGTTCTCGCGTTCGGCCGCCGGCTACGATGCGGCTGCGGCGCTCCAGCACGAAGTCGAAAAGCGCTTGATGGAGTCGCTGGACTACTTCGCGCTGCGCACCGGAAGCGATGGCGCCGAGCCTGGCGTGATACTCGATGTCGGCTGCGGACCGGCACATGCGGCCGCTGCCATGCGCAAGCGCTGGCCAAAGGCGAGGGTGATCGCACTCGACCTGGCCATGCCGATGCTGCGCGAAGCGAAGAAGCAGGCGGGCTGGTGGAAGCCGTTCTCGCGCGTCTGTGCCGACCTGCGCGCGCTGCCGATCGCCGATGGCAGCGTCGACGTGCTGTTCTCCAACCTGAGCCTGCAGTGGGTGGACGATCTGCCGGCGGCCTTCGCCAACTTCCGCCGGGTGATGAAGCCCGGCGGCCTGCTGGTGTGTTCGACATTCGGGCCGGAGACGTTGCAGGAACTCCGCGATGCCTTCGCGCAGGGCGATGCGGCGCCGCACGTCAGCCCGTTCCCGCCCATCGCCCAGTTCGGCGATGCGCTGGTGATGGCGGGGTTCCGCGATCCCGTGCTGGACCGCGATCGCTTCACCCTGACCTACGACGACCTGCCCAGCCTGATGCGCGAACTGCGTGCGATGGGCGCGACGAATGCCCTGCATCGACGGCGGCATACGCTGACCGGAAGAGCGCGCTTCTCCGCTGCAGCCGCTGCATACGAACCGCTACGGCGCGACGACGGCAAGCTGCCAAGCACCTGGGAAGTACTTTATGCCCACGCGTGGGCGCCGCCGCCGGGCGCGCCGATCCGCGGACAGGGCGAGGACATCGCGGCGGTGCCGCTGTCACGCATTCCCATCCGCCGCCGGGGCGAATGACGCGCGCGGTCAGCGCGAAACCTGCGCGATCCAGTCCTGCAGGTTGTAGTAGTTGGTGACGCGGGCGATCCGATCGTCGCGGATATCGAAGAACGCGCCACCCGGCAGCACGTAAGTTTGCCCGTTCGCGTCCGGCAGACCTTCGTCGGTGTGCAGGTATTCGCCGTGCACCACGTACTCGGCGGCGGCGTGGTTCCCATCCTGCGTCGCCAGCACCACGATGTTGCGCAGCTGTTCGCGGTAACTCGCATTCATCCGCCCAAGGAACGCGGCGAACGCCTCCTTGCCGACTTCGCGCGCACCCTGGTTGAGGTCGTGCACGACGTCGTCGGTCAGCATGGCCAGCATGCCTTCCCAGTCTCCCCGGTTGAACGCGGCGTAGTAGGTCAGCACCAGTTCGGTGGCGCGGTCCTGCTTACGCGTGCCGTCGATCTTCATGGGCGATTCCGTGGGCGTGGGGCGAACGCGGCCATCATACGCCACGCATTCAGCGCGGCAGGCGGTCGCGGTGGAAGAAGTAGACTTCCTGCAGCAGGAAGCGCCAGCGCGTTGCGAACGTACGGAAGCGGCTGGTTGGCGTCGGCGAGCCCACTGCCTGGATGCCGATGTCCTTGCTGATCCGCAGTGCGCGCGCCATGTGCAGCGGGTCGCTGACGATGATCGCCTTGCGCAGGTTGTGTTGCTGCATCACCAACGAAGCTTGTCGGAGGTTGTCGTGCGTGTTGCGCGACAGCGATTCGATCAGGATCGCCTTGTCCGGTACGCCCTGGCGCAAGGCGTACCGACGCGCGACCTGCGACTCCGAGAATCGCGCGCCCGTGCCACCGTAGCCGCCGGTGAAGATCAGCCTCGGCGCGAGGCCGCGCTTGTAAAGGTCGATGCCGTGCCGAATGCGCTCCTCGAACACCGGCGACGGCTTCGCGTCGTAGGCGGCTGCGCCCAGCACGATGATCGCGTCGGCGGGTGCGGCATCGTCGCGCTGTCCCACCCAGATGATGTACGCGGCAACGCCGACCAACCACAGCAGCGCCATCACCAGCAGGCGCCACGTCCAGCCGAGGAAACCACGCTGCGATTGCTTGCGTCGTGCGCTCATGCCGCCTGCTCCCACGGCAGGGCGTCGAGGTCTACGTTGCCGCCCGACAGCACCACGCCGACATCATGGCCTGCGAATGCGTCGCGATGGCGCAGGATCGCGGCCAGCGCGATGGCGGAGGAAGGCTCGACCAGCAGTTTCAGGCATTGCCAGATCAGCCGCATCGCCGCGAGCGTCTCGTCGTCGGGCACGGTGTGCACCTCGACAGCGTGTGCCTGCAGCAGCGCGAAATTGGGTTCGCCGAGCGTTCCACGCAATCCGTCGCATACCGTGTCGGGGACGAAGTCCAGCTCGCGCTTGCCGGCGGCCAGGGATGCGGCAGTGTCGGCGGCACCCACCGGCTCGGCGCCGTGGACGCGGCAGCCCGGCGTGGTCGCAGCAGCGGCGATCGCCGTGCCTGAGAGCAGACCGCCTCCCCCGACCGGCGCCACGACCGTGTCGATGTAGCGGTGGGCGTTGAGCAGCTCCAGCGCCGCCGTCCCCTGGCCCGCGATCACGTGCGGATGGGTGTAGGGGTGGATGAGGATGGCCCCGGTTTCGGCCTGCACGCGGTCGGCCATCGTCTCGCGTGCGGCGATCGTGGCGGCGCAGAGGTGGATCTGGGCGCCGTAGCGGGTGATGTTGGCCAGCTTCGCTGCGTTGGCGCCTTCCGGCACTACCACGTGGCAGGGAATACCGCGCGTGCGGGCAGCGAGTGCGAGCGCAGCGCCGTGGTTGCCGGAGGAATGGGTGACGACGCCCCGCGCGGCTTCGGCATCCTCCAGCGCCCAGACCGCATTACAGGCGCCGCGGAACTTGAATGCCCCCCCGCGCTGCAGCGGCTCGGCCTTGAAATACAGCCGACAACCTGCGAACGCGTCTAGGGTGCTGGAGCGCAGCACCGGCGTGGCGTGGGCGTGGGGGGCGATGCGGGCGGCGGCGGCGAGAATGTCGCCGAAGGTGGGCAGGGGCAGCGGCATAGGGAAAGGTTAACGCATCGGGGCGGTAGCGCAGCCCCGGCACCGGTCGCTCAGGCTTTCCGCGCGCTGAGTCCCGGAGGGCACGACAGGCAGGGTTAAGCACGGATTCAAAGCGACAGGCCGATGCTGCGAATACAGAGTAACGGGGGTTCCGCCATGAAGCGTATCTATCTGACCGCGATCGCATTCGCCAGCCTGGCGCTGGGTGGTTGCGCAACTTACGACTACGTGGGTGACGCCGCGCCGGGCGGCTACTACTACGGGCGTCCCAGCACCCAGTACTACGACCCTTACGGCGGCTACTACGGGGGCGTCGGCGTTTACGGCAGCTACGGTTATTACGGGCCGTACCGTTACTCCAGTTACCCGTACTACGGCTACTACGGCCCGTACTACCCTTATTACCCACACCATCCGCGGCCGCCGCGTCCGGGCGACAACACGCCAAACCCCCCCACGAGCGGTGGTGGCAATCGTCCGCCGCCTTGGCGGGACCCGACGGGTCGTTGGCGCGAAGGCGGTTCCCAGCCCATGATCCCTAACCGCCCTAACCAAGTTGCACCGGCGCCGAACCAGCCGCGCTTAGGCGAAGGCGATTATCGGCCGCCCCGGGTGTCGGCGCCTCCGTCTGCACCCCGGACAGCCGAGCGACCCCAGCGTATGGAAAGGTCGGCGCCCTCCAGGGCGGAGCGCCCAGCCCCGGTATCGCGTCCGTCGAATCGCTCGGACAACGCCATCCGTCAGCAGGAGCAGTGATCCGGCCGGCTTTGGCCGGCTCTTCCGTTGCTTTCCCACACAGGTCGTCGCAGGCTGCGAACAAAGGTTGACCGGTTGCGTCGCTTTCTGACGTAAGCGGCAATAAAGGTTCAATGTCGACGTCCGGTAGGGAAATCTGGATCCCCCCTGTTCCGGCCCTGCCGGGCGTCGGCGCCTAACAAAAAGCCCGGCTTTTGCCGGGCTTTTTTCTTGCTCTGGTATCCTGCGCGCATAAAAAAGGGGCCGGTAGTCCCCCGACTACCGGCCCCCGGCATCCCCGGCGTGCGCATTGCTGGCCCCTGTTCCATTACCAGCTTGGCGCCCCTGGTCGCTTGCCACGACGGGTGCAAGGGTATACAGCAGGAAGCGTGCCAACTTCGCCCCGCACCCCAACGCTTTTGCCTGAACCCCTACCCGCCTGTGCGCGGGCCCGGAATCCACGATGAGCCCCAGTTTCCATCAGTACGACGTCATCATCATCGGCGGCGGCCACGCCGGCACCGAGGCGGCGCTCGCGTCCGCGCGCACAGGCGCCCGCACGCTGCTGCTGACCCACAACGTGGAAACGGTGGGTGCCATGAGCTGCAATCCCGCCATCGGCGGCATCGGCAAAGGCCATCTGGTGAAGGAGATCGATGCGCTCGGCGGAGTGATGGCTTGGGCGGCCGACCGCGCCGGCATCCAGTGGCGCACGCTCAACGCATCCAAAGGACCGGCCGTGCGCGCGACGCGTTGCCAGGCCGATCGCGCGCTCTACCGCAGCGCGATCCGGCGCGCGGTGGAAGCGCAGCCGAACCTGACGCTGTTCCAGGCGGCCGTGGATGACGTGGTCATCGAGAACAACACCGTCCGCGGCGCGATCACGCAGACCGGCCTGCGCTTCGATGCTGCGGCCGTCGTGCTGACGGCGGGCACCTTCCTGGCCGGCAAGATCCATGTCGGCGAAACCCAGTACGCGGCCGGTCGCGCAGGCGACCCACCGGCCACCGCGCTGGCGCAGCGGCTGCGCGAAGGCGCCTTCGTCGTGGATCGTCTGAAGACGGGCACGCCGCCGCGCATTGACGGGCGCTCGCTCGACTATTCGGTGATGGAGGAGCAGCCTGGCGACGATCCGTTGCCGGTAATGTCGTTCATGGGCGAGGTGTCCGACCATCCGCGCCAGGTCTCGTGCTGGATCACGCATACCAGCGAACAGACGCACGAGATCATCCGCGGGGCGCTGCATCGCTCGCCGATGTACTCCGGCCAGATCGAAGGCATCGGGCCGCGCTACTGCCCATCGATCGAAGACAAGGTGGTACGTTTCGCCGAGAAGGCCAGCCACCAGATCTTCGTCGAACCGGAAGGGCTCGATGTCGCGGAGATCTATCCCAACGGTATCTCGACGTCATTGCCGTTCGACGTACAGCTCGCGCTCGTGCGCAGCATCCGTGGTATGGAGAACGCGCACATCACGCGCCCGGGCTACGCCATCGAGTACGACTTCTTCGATCCGCGCGGATTGAAGGCGTCGCTGGAGACCAAGGCGGTCGCCGGCCTGTTCTTCGCCGGCCAGATCAACGGCACCACCGGATACGAGGAAGCCGCCGCGCAAGGCCTGCTCGCCGGCCTCAACGCCGCGCGCTTCGCGCAGCAGAAAGAGGCGTGGTCGCCACGTCGCGACGAGGCCTATCTCGGCGTGCTGGTCGACGACCTGATCACGCACGGCACCAAGGAGCCGTATCGCATGTTCACCAGCCGCGCCGAGTACCGGTTGCAGCTGCGCGAGGACAACGCCGACCTGCGCCTGACCGAAACCGGCCGTGCGCTGGGCTTGGTGGATGACGTCCGCTGGAAGCGCTTCGACGCCAAGCGCGACGCTATTGCACAGGAAACCGGCCGCCTGCGCGCGCTGTGGGCCACGCCCGGCAATGCCCTGGGCCGCGAAGTGGCCGATACCCTCGGCGTGCAGGTCAGCCGGGAGACCAACGTGCTCGACCTGATCAAGCGTCCGGAACTGGACTACGCCAAGCTGGTCGCCGTGCCGTCGATCGGTCCCGGCGTGGACGATGCACAGGTCGCCGAGCAGGTGGAGATCGGCGTGAAGTACGCCGGTTATCTGGACCGCCAGCGCGACGAGATCGAGCGCCAGCAGCGCAACGAATCCACGCCGATCCCGGCCGGCTTCGACTTCGCCAGCGTGCGCGGCCTGTCGGCCGAAGTGCAGCAGAAGCTCGATCGCGTGCAACCGGAGACCATCGGCCAGGCGCAACGTATCCCCGGCATGACGCCTGCCGCGATCTCGCTGCTGCTGGTGCACCTGGAGCGTGCGCGGCGCATGCGCGTGGCGTAAGCCGCCATCCTCTGAAGCGCGCGTGATCCGTCGCGTCAGGGGCGCGATGAGCGTTACGTCGCCGGGTCTGTTACCGATCGTTGACGGGTAAGGCGAGCCTGCGACGACGGCACTCTCGGGCCATCTCGCTGTCGATGGCGGGCGACGCCTTTGAGCCGCCCACCCACGCCTCGCAGGCTTGGTAAAAGCGTCCTGCGGAACCGAACGCGCCATCCTGCTCGGCCCAGGTACCCAGCGAGTGAAGGGACGCTCCGGCGGCGGCCCGCAACAGACTGGCGTCCGGACGCTTCAGTGAGTGCAGCACCACCGTGGTCATCGTGTGTCTGGCGTCCGTTGGCCGGCGCTGCGACCACAGGTAGTCGCCATAGTCCACGTCAAGGTTGATGGCGTAGCGACGATCCTCGCCGAAGCACGCGCGCATCTGCTGTCGCGCATGTGCGAACAAGGGCGTCAACTGGCTTCCCGGCGATCCGGCCAGTACCCGGGCCTGCACATAACCGGCCTCGACCAGCGGCATGGGCACGCCACGATGCCGGCCATCGGCCAACACCTGTTCATACATCGCGATGGCTTGGCGAATGTTCGCGGGTTCGTTGCGGTAGTAGCCGACATACGTCAACGCCAGTCCGTACGCATGCTTGGCGCGCCAGGTCAGCGAATGGAAGCGGCCGTGCGCTCGCTCGAGCAGTTCGGCCGCCTGGCGGTACGTTTCCAGCCGGCGAGGATCCAGCGGATCGGGCCACGCGTATCCGATGAGCAGCAGGCTTTCGGCGTACGCGTCGCTGGCACCGAGCCCGTTCGTGTCCAGGATACGGCGGGCGCGCTGCGCCAGATGGAGGACGCGCACGGCGTGGCCATCGGCGAATTCGCTCTGGGCAAGCATCACCATCGCGCGCGCGGTCTCCGGGTGTTGCGGGCCGTATAGTCGAAGCGTATCCAGGTGCACGCGCTGGGCCAGAGTCCGCGCGGCATCCAATTCGTCGCGGATCAGCAGCACCCGGATGAGGTCGCGACGCGCTTCGTCGCGCAGATCGGCGTGCGCGTCGCCGGCAAGCGCGATCGCTCTTCTCAAATCGGCGCCCGCCTCAGCGATTCGGTACAGCTCGGTCAGGGCCCGACCTCGCTGGATCAACAAAGGCACCAGCGCCGCATCCGCCGACAGTCCGCCCCGCTCGGAATGCGCCAGTTGCAGGTTGAGCAACGCCAACCCTTCCTTCTGGTCACCGAGGTTCCAGCGCGTAAGCGCATACTCGGCCTGCAGCAGGATCTGTTCGGGATCCCCTTCCGCGCGTCGGGACCGGGTCAGTGCATCCCGAAGCAGTGCGTCGGCCCGGGAAAAGTGTCCCTGTGTATTCAGCAGGGAAGCGATCAGCCGCACATTCTCCGTGCTGCCCTTTTCTGCAACCGGTGTAAGCACGAGCGCTTGCTCGGCGAAGCCGGTTGCCGCCTGCAGGTCGCCAAGCGCGGCGCGCGAGCGAGCCAGCAACCGCAGGCCGCGTGCGCGCACGACAACACTCCGGCCGATCGCGGGATCCTGGCGTATCGCAGCTTCAAGCCCGCGCAGAGCGCTCTCGGGCGAGAGTGCGGAACTACGGACGGCGAGCGTCGCTCGACTGCCGTTCCATTGCTCGACATGCTGCAGCAGGGCCGCGTTTGCAGCCGCTTCGCGACCCGCGGCAACGCGCTCCCGATGAGCGAACCATGCGCCGGTCGCGGAGAGCATGAAGAGCAACGCGGCCGACGCCAGCGCCGCGCGCCGATTCCTGCGGAAGAATTGGACGACGCGATGGCGGATCCCGGGTAGGGTGGATACGGGACGCTTGCGCAACCAGGCCTTCAGATCGGCGTGTAAAGCGTCCATGTCGACATAGCGCCGGTCAGGATCCGGGTGCATGCATCGGGCGACGATCGAGCGCAGCGCCCGGTCCTCGCGTGACTTGCTTGCAGGCTCCTTCGGGTCCTGCAGTTCTGTGATCGAAGCGATCACGGCGCCCATGGCATACAGATCGGACTCGGCCGAGACGCTCAGTCCTCGCTGGATCTCCGGCGCGGCGAATGGCAGCGAATAAGCCTGGGGGCGTGCCGGCAGTCCGTCCCATTGCGCTTGCGAGGCGACACCGAAGTCGATCAGGCGCAGATGGCCATGCAGCGACACCAGTAGGTTGGAAGGCGTCACGTCGCCATGGATCACGCCCTGCCGGTGCGCATGGGCCAGCGCACCCGCGGCTTGCAGCAGGAGATCGATCTTCATTTCGAGTGTGCACTGACGGCGCGCGCACCACTCGTGGAGCGCTTCGCCATCGACATATTCCATGGCGAACCAGGGCGCGCCCTCCGCGTCGATGCCGCCATCCAGCACCCGTGCGATGCCAGGGTGATCCAAGCCGGCGAGAATCGCGCGCTCCCGCACCAGCGCCGCCGCGTTCCGGTCAGCGTGCTCGCCGCGGAGCGCCCGCTTGATCGCGGCACGCTGTCGATAGACGTCATCCGCGCGTTCCGCCAGGAAAACGCTGCCCATCCCGCCGCGCGCCAGCAGGCGGACGATACGCCATGCGCCCAATGTATCTTCCGTCGAAGCGCACGCCGTCTCGAAGGATTCGGGAGCCTGCGGGGTCGCCGGGATCGAGGCCGATGGCGCGGGCAGCGCGTCCAACCAGCGGGTGTCCGCGTGCAGCCATGTGGACACCTGCGCGTGCCGATGCGGCCATAGGACGCGGAGGATGCCCAGATGCGCCGTACGCAGGCAGGCAGGCAGCGCCAGGTGGAACCGAAGCGAATGCAGCGCCCGCTTCCGCCCCGCGATGTCGGGCTCAGCCAACCTCACTGGCCAGCCGCTGCATCAGGAAGTGTCGCGCCGCCTGCCAGTCCCTCCTTACCGTCCGGTCGGTCACACCAAGCAGGCCAGCGATCTCCATCTCCGTGTAACCCCCGAAGTATCGCCACTCCACCACTTTCGCCAGGCGCGGATGAAGTTGATCGAGTTCTTCCAGCGACGCATCGAGCGCGATCAGCAGTTCGGCCCCTTCTCTCCAGGCAAGGTCTTCGGCTTCGTCCAGCTCGACGGTCTCGCCTTTGCCGCCTCGCTTCTCGCTCCATCGGCGCCTCAAGCCATCGATCAACGTGCATCGCATGGCTTTAGCCATGATCGAGAAGAGCTGCGCCCGATTGACGGCCTGCAGGCTGTCTTCTTGCAGACGTAGCCATGTCTCATGAACGAGTACGGTGGGCGAGTACGTGATGCCGCGATCCCGCCAGGTGTAGCGACGTGCCTGGCCACGTAGATCCTGGTACAGCAAGGTGTACACGTCGCGCCACGCCGTCCTGTCGCCTTGCTTCATCTGACCCAGCAAACGGGTGACTTCGCCTTGCACCTGGCTCTGGCGGGCGACATCCAAGGACTCCGTTTCATCCTGCATCGATCATGGCCTGGTCGGTCGCCCGCCGCGAACGCGGAAAGCACACGCCGTTGAGCGCGCGTATATGTGATTCGGCATGTGGGAAGCCGAGGGGACACCACTCGAGGAAATCCGCTTTTTGCGGACTGTGTCCGGATCCGGAAATGGTTTACGTCCTTTCGCTGTTCCCGATTTCTAGGACACGCCAAGCCCGGAAAAATATTTGACGTCCGTCACGTCCGGACTGTGCCGCGCCTCGCGACCAAGTACATACATATACGCAAAGAGGCGAACGTCAGGATCCGGATCGGAATGTGTGACACAGGGGGCGGCCCGACGGCCGTAACGCAAGCCGGGAGTACAGGGCGCCGCTTAGGTAGGTAGCTCCGCTTCCAGTACGCAGGGTTTCGATCGCCTTGCAGTGCCCAATCGAGCATAGCGTCTCGAGATCGCCATGCCTGGCTGCCGCCGGCATGGCGATCCATGTGTCTCCGTCGACAAGGGTTGCTGGCGTTCGCGGCGTGCCAACCGCGAAGGCTGACAGTGGACAAGACCAAACGTTCTTACATCAGAAAAACCGCGCTGAACCTCGCTGTCACCGCCGCGCTGTTACTGCCGGTGGCGCAGGCTGCCGTTGCGGCGGAGCGCATCGGTGCGCGCGAGCCGGCAGGCCTATCGCAAGCGCAACCGGATGGGCGGCTAGTGCTGGAGGTGGATCGCGACAGCGCGCCGGCCGACGGTCAAAGCCACGTCAAGGTCAGGGTGCGTTTTCCAGGCGCCCCGCATCAATCCGCCGATGAAACGGTAGTCGTGACCCTGGAGGCCACCGCGGGTATATGGCAGCTCCCGGGCGCATCCAGTGACGAGGCTGGTCTCGCTCCGCGCGATGCGGACCGCGTCATGCCCGGCATACAGGTTGCTCTAGTCAATGGTGAAGCCGAAGCATGGCTGCTGGCACCCATCGACCCCCAGGTCGTGACGGTACAAGCGGTCGGGGGCGGCTCCGTCGCGCGTGGCGAGGTCAGCTTCATTCCCGAGCTGCGCGAGATGATCGCACTCGGCGTCGTGGACGGCGTTTTTCGGTTCGACCGTAAGAACCCGCTGGCACTCGACCAGGCCCGGCCCGACGACGGCTTCGAAGAGCAGATCAACAGCTGGTCGCGCGAAAGTGGGGACGGAAAACGGAGCGCGGCCTTGCGCAGCGCGTTCTTCCTGAAAGGCAAGGTCCGCGGTGATGCGCTGCTCACCATGGCGTATGACAGCGACAAGCCGGGACATGACCGGCTGTTTCGCGACATCGACCCCGAGCGCTGGTATCCGGTGTATGGCGACGCCTCCATCGTGGGCTTTGAGGCGCGCAGCAGCAGTCGCCTCTACCTGCGCTTGGACAAGGGCCGGCATTACCTGATGTATGGCGACATCGCCACCGGCGATGGCTTCAGCCAGCGTCACGGCCAAGGCGATGTGGCGAGCACCCAGGTGCGCGACCTCGGTCAGTACAACCGCGCGATGACGGGCGTGCGAGGCCACCTGGAGAACGACAAGGGAGCGCTGGATGTCTTCGCGGCGCGCGACACCCTTCGTCAGGTTGTCGAAGAATTCCCAGGTCGCGGACTCTCCGGCCCCTACACGGTGAGCAACAGCGAGAATGCCGTGCTCGGTACGGAGCGCGTCGAGATCATC
The DNA here is from genome assembly GCF_900116385.1 of Pseudoxanthomonas sp. YR558. Classification (NCBI taxonomy): domain Bacteria; kingdom Pseudomonadati; phylum Pseudomonadota; class Gammaproteobacteria; order Lysobacterales; family Lysobacteraceae; genus Pseudoxanthomonas; species Pseudoxanthomonas sp. YR558. The sequence continues at coordinate 2,434,630 of NZ_FPCI01000001.1, forward strand.
ACGCGCGATCGCTATGCGCCCTCCCGCATCGTCGATGTGCGAACGCTCTCACGCTTTGCCGACTATACGTTCGAGCCCTTCAGCGGGCGGATTGTCTTCGTCACGCCCGTGTCGTCGATGGACTCCGCACTGAATCCAGTGTCCGTGCGCATCACCTACGAAGTGGACCAAGGAGGCGAGAGCTACTGGGTGTATGGCGTCAATGGGCAGTTCCGGCCCATCGAGCGCTTGGAGATCGGCGGTAGCTACGTCAAGGACGAGAATCCGCTCGCCCCGTTTGAGTTGGGGAGCGCGAACGCGACCTTCAGCCTCGGACAGAACACCTGGGTACGCGGTGAGTATGCGCGTACGCGCAGCCTCGCGGGATCCGTTGGTGGGAATCTGGCCGGCATCACGGCCACGCCTGGCGAAGCGCTGCAAGGCGACGCCTGGCGAGCGGAGTTCGGCCATCGCGGTGAACGCGCTAGCCTGCTCGCCTGGTTTGGCCGGAGCGACGCGGAATTCGAAAATCCTGCGTCTTCGTATCTTGGCGGGCGTCGCCAGGCCGGCGTCGACGGAACATTGACATTGGTGGCGGGAGACCCCGAGCCGCGCTGGGCGCTGTACACCCAAGCCAATTACGTGGAGGACGAGCAAAGCGAGGCGGAGCGTACGCAAGCTCAACTGGGCGTGCGCTTCACACCCACGCCGGCTTTCACGCTCGAAGTGGGCGCCAATCACGTCAGCGAGCATGCGGGTACAAGTGGAAGCAATGGCCTGGTCGTTCCCCGGGGCCTAGGTTCTTCCTACGGAGTGGCATCCGTTTCCAGCAGTACCGCGGTCGGTCTGGGCAGTGGGCAGACGCTCTACAACACTGGAGCGGGCTACAGCAGCGGTTTTGGCAGCTGGGTAGGCAACGGACTGGCAGGCGTGCCCGTGGAGTACACGGCACTGCGGATCGCCTCGCGGTACCGCATCGGTGAGCGCTTCGACCTGACGGGGGAGGTCGAACAGGACCTCAACCATGCCGATCATCGTCGCGCGTCACTCGGCGCGGAGTGGCAGGTGCACGACCAGACGCGTCTTTTCGGTCGCTACGAATGGAACACGGGCCTCAGCACCGTGGCCACGTCAGAAGGTGTCACCAACCCGCTGACGGGAGTAGTGACGCCGAGTCCTTACGAGACGAACGCATTCGTGTTCGGCCTGGACACGGAGTACATGGAAGGCGGCTCGTTGTTCAACGAGTACCGCATGTACGACAGCTTCGGTGCGCGCCAGATGCAGTGGGCGAGCGGCCTGCGCAACCTGTGGCACGTCACCGACAGCCTCACGTTGCAGACAGGATTCGAGCGGCTTGAGATCCTGGACGGCGACGGCCAGAAATCGACGGCCGCTACGCTCGCCGCCGAGTGGCGGCCGTCCGAGTTGTGGCTGGTGAACGGTCGCTTGGAGTGGCGCAAGGTGGGGGTTGCTGCCTACGGCAACGACAATGGAAGTCCCATCGCGACGGACGCGAGCTACGACAGTTGGATGTCCACGGTGACGGTCGCGCGCAAGATCGATCGCGACTGGACACTGCTCGTCCGCAATTACTACCTGCGCAACGAGTACCGGGACGAGCGCGACCCCAGCTACGAGGACAGGTTCCAGCTCGGTTTCGCCTACCGCGATACCGACACCAACCGGATCAACGTGCTGGGCAAGTACGAATTCTGGACGCGCAGGGATAACAGCCTGTTGGCGTCGGGCCTGCCCGAGGATGATCTGCTGCCTCGCGCGAACGGCTACGACAAGCATGTCGTCAGTCTGCACGCGGATTGGCACCCGAACCGGGTGTGGTGGCTCACGGGCCGGCTGGCTGGAAAACGGCAGACCGATATCTATGCCGACGAAAAGAGTCGTTACACCGCCTACCTGGCGGGCGGCCGCGTGACCTATGGACTGAGCGAGCGCTGGGATGTCAGCGCAATGGCCTACCGGATGTGGAGTCCGGGTGGGGGCGCGCAGTACGCGCTTGGTGCGGAAGTCGGCTACCTGCTGACGTCGAACCTGTGGCTTTCGGCGGGCTTCAACGAGCGCGGATTCCGCGACGACGACATGACCGGTGCCGAGTACACCAACCAGGGCGCATTCCTGAGATTGCGATTCAAGTTCGATGAAGACCTGTTCCGCGGCAACGACCCCGCCACCAATCGCGCGCTGCCGCGCTGAGGAGACCACCATGTCCAATACCCCGTATGCAAAGCGCGCCACTCTGATCACCGTCAGCCTGCTGACGGCAGCCATCATTGGCCTGATCGCCTTCCGCCAGGCATCCGCGCAGGAGCCCATGCTGGCTCCGGCAGGGGCACGCATCGCGGATGCCCCCATCCATGCGGATCACGACACGTATACCGCCACGCAAGCGCGCATCAAGGCGTTGAACGACAAGGGCATCCGCGTCGACAACTACCATCTGGCCAAAGCGCAATGCTGGCTCGATACGAGCTTCCACGAATACACCCGCAATGATCGAGGCGGTTACCCGCAGGCAGCTCTGGACCAGTCCGCCGCGCTGATCAGCGCACTGGAGCGCGGCCAGGATCCGGGATGGGAAACACCTCTCGTCAACGGTGCGCAAAAGCTGCGCCCGGACCTATGGGCCAAGTATGACCAGTTGAAGAAGATGGACGGCTTCACTTGCGCCGCACAGGCCACCGCCTGCGCGGAAGTGGAATTGGTACATGCCGGCAACGAGATACATGATGGCGGTTGGCGGCACGCGAAACCCTATATCCAGATCGCGGAAGACCTCACGGCCAAGGCAGAGCACCGTGAAGCCGAATGCAGGCAGCCGGAGCAGGCTCCCACGCCGCAGACCGAGCAGTTCGATCTATCGGCCGATGCCTTGTTCAAGTTCGATCGCGGCGACCTGGCGGGCATGTTGCCGGAAGGCAAGCTCAAGCTCGATGAGCTTGTCGCGCACCTGTCTGCCGTCTATACGCAAGTGGACCGGATTCGTCTGGTGGGCCACACCGATCGCTTGGGCAGCGAGGCGTACAACCAACCGCTCTCCGAACGCCGCGCATGGACCGTCAAACAGTATCTGCAAGAGCGTGGCGTCTCTGCGCCCGTGCAAGCGGAAGGCCGTGGCGAAAGCCAGCCGACCGGCGCCACGTCGCAGTGCCGGGGCGAACGCGCCGATCACGCACTGACGCAGTGCCTGCAACCTGATCGCCGCGTCAGCGTCGAGATCGTCGGCATCCGCCGCCCGGCACAGTGAGTCCAGCCGATCGCGCCTCCGCGGCACGATCGGTCTGGGTCGCAACGCGCACGCATCTGAAAGAACACGCACAGAGACACACTTCATGCACGCAATCTGCAAATTCTTCGGTCGCGGTTCCTCCGGCCGCATGTCCCGTGGAGCGCCGCCTACGTGGGCATGCGCAGCAACGGGGCGCTGGCGCGTGCCGTTGCTGGCGCTGCTCCTGGTGCTCGCGCCCGGCGCGCACGCGGCGGTGACCAGTGCCATCGTCGGTACCGGAACCACGCAGGCGCCGACCGGCTCCACGCCGCTCTGCTCGCTGGATCCGGCCGCGGCCGACCTGAATGTGTGCACCAACGACACGATGATCTACAACATCGAGTACTCCACCAATGGTGGTGATTCGGCGCTGACCATCGTGTCTACTTTGCCAACCTGCACGGCGGCCACGCCGGGTTGCCCCGCCAACGGAATCATGGCGGTCTGGGAATCCGTGCCGCCCCAATGCGCCATGCCGGGCAGCAGCATCAGCCCCAACGGTCTGACCTTGACCTGCGTGCGTACCGGTCCGATCAATGCGGGTACGGCACGCATCCTGCCCATCGTGCGCATTCTCGGCACGACACCCAATGGCGCAAGCATCCCTACGCCCATCACCACGGTGACAACCCCGGAAACTGCTGTTCCGGTACCGGCGGTCCCTACGTCAGGTCCCGTGACAGTTCGCGCGCAGCCGGCTTTCGACCTCTACAAAGGTCGTGGACGGATGACGTACAGCAAGGGTCCGGATGGCGTGACGGATGGCTGGATCCTGCCTTTTGACGCCGGCATCCTGGTGCCCAGTGGAGCGCGCGGCATCGAGAACCTGGACGCGAACGGCATCAGCTGGGACGACGTGCTGGCCAATCTCACCGTCACCGGCACCAATGCCAACGGCATTGCCGGCGCTCCGGCCGTTCAGGCGGCGCTGCGGGCGAGCGCCGTGCTGTACCCGGTCAATACTTCGTCGGGTCTGAACGCTTGCTGGGACAACGGCATTGAGGCCAGCACACTGCGAGACGGCGCCATGCCGGGCGGTCGTGGAGGACCCTCGATCAATCGACTGCAGACGAGCGGAACATGCGCCGTCTCGCAATCCGGCGGCGCGGGCGGCGCATTGAGTGCGCGTATCGCGGGCGCACTCTGGACCAATACCGTCTATCCACCTCGATCCGTCGACAACGTCCCGCTGCCGGCGGGCACCAATTTCGTGGCCGCCAAGCAGATCGGTATCTGGTTCCCGGCCACGGTGTTCAGCGCCAACTTATCGGACAACGCGACCATCAACATTAGCAACACCTATACCAACGTGCAGGGCACCAGCATCAGCGGCCAGCCGGTGGTTCAGCCGAATGTCGCCAACGACACGACAGTCGTCCCTTACACGTACCTTGCAGGTTCCGCAGGCGTCATCAAATTCTGGGTCAGCTACAACACGGCCAATAACCTGCGCGTCAGTGGAAACCATACGCAGGATGGCGTGGTAGTGGACGGCATGCCCGTCTTCGCGCGCTCGCATATGTCCAACAGCGGATCGGCGCCCTTAATCGGCTCGGTGATCTGCGAAAAGATCGACAACAGCAAGTATCACGTGTTCGAGAACGGCACCGTAGCCGCCGACGGAGGCCATCTGCTGGCCGCCGGCGAGTACGTCATCGAGTACGGCACGGGCGGCATCAATGGCGTAGGCGAAGGCTGGGCCAATAATACGGACTATGCCTTGGGGACATGCGCCGACGATCAATCGCCGGCCTGGTATGCCAACCGTTCGGCGGTGCCGGGCGGCGACGTCGCGATCACCAAGGTGCGTTTGCGCGCCCTGATCCCCCAACAGCCGAGCGACAACTGGATATTGCTGCAAGGCGTCCGCATGACGGCCACCTCGCCGGTGAATGCCATGGGGGTTGCGGCGGGCTACCAATGGCCGATCGGAACCCGCGTCAACAACTGGAATGCCTACACGTTCGATGGCGGCTATGCCAGCGTGAGCTCGCGCATCGTGACCGATTCGACCGGTCATAACTGGTTGACCGGTGGTCCAAGCGGTTACACCGGAGAGGGCAAGACCGCATATCAGCAGGGCGACACGGTCACCCTGGTCGGCGCGCGCGCGGAGGTGACCAAGGAAACGGTGGTTCCCGACAACGCTGCGACCCAGGCGGTGGGCGGGCAGCCGATCACCTATGTCCTCAATCCGATTCTGTCGGCAGCGATTGCGACGCCTCAGACGTCCACCATGACGGTGAAGGACGTGCTGCCGCCTGGCCTGAGCTACGTGACCGGTTCGGCATCGCTCACGCCGGTCGTCCAGAACAATACGCCGTCCACTGGCTACACGACGCTTACGTGGACGCTGAACAACGTGGCCGTCGGACAGCCCATCACGCCCATCACCTTCCAGGCGATGGTTGACGTGACCTTGGCCAACGGCACCTACATTCCCAACTTCACCGTGGTCAGTTCGCCACTGGACACGCGTACCTGCCAGGCTTCCGGAGGGGCTTACGACGGTATTCTCGATACCGGCTACACGGTCGACGGCAGCAACGGAAACGTGACGGGCAACCTGTGCGTGCATGCCGCGCGCAAGGACCTGCGTGTGTCCAATCCCGGTGGCTTCCAGGTCAACAAGACCGCCATCGCGCCGCAGATCGAGCCCGGCCAACTGGCGCGCTATCAGCTCAGCTGGATCAGCGCCGGCAACGACCTCAACAGCTCCGACCTCATCGACGTGCTGCCCTACAGCGGCGATGCGCGCGGCAGTACGTTCAGCGGAACCGCGCGGTTGGCAGGAGCCTTGGGGCCGGTCGCGAATGACGGAACTCCGGCGTCGATCATCTATTACACCAGCGCCAGTCCTGCCAGCATCAGCCAGGATCCGAACGATCCGAGCAATGCGCTGTCGGGCGGCTCCACGGTCTGGTGCACCGCCGCGCAGATCGGCAGTGCTGGGTGCCCCGCGGGCTACGCGCAGGTCACGGCGATCCGCGTGGCGAGCAGCGGGCTCCAGCCGGACAACACCCAGCGGACGCTGACGGTTCCGCTGGCGACCATCGGCAATGTCGGCGGCAATCTCTATCGCAACGCGTTCACTATCCGTGGCGTTGCAGGAGGCGTGCCCCTCACGGCGGCCGTCACCTCGCCGATCGCGCAGGTCCAAGTGGTTACGGGAAGCCTGAGCGGTACCGTGTTCGAGGACCTGGATGACGATGGGCTGCAGGACGCGGGCGAAGACGGTATCCCGGGTGTGGATGTCACCCTCGACGGATGCTCGTCCGGTGCGGACGGCGTGCTGCAGACAACAACGCTTGCGGGCACCGGGTCGCCTGTGTGCGCGGGCGATGACCAGCCTGTTACGGTCACGGTGCAGACGCTGGCCGATGGTACGTACAGTTTCAGTGGTCTGGTCAGCGGACGCTATCGCATCACGGAAGCGCAGCCCATCGACTACGCCGATGGCGAACGCGCGGTGGGCACGCTCGGCGGAACGGCGAACGCGCGCGGCACCATTCCGAGTGTCGTGACCGACATCGTAGTGCCGGCCGGCGCGACGGGTACGGATTACGATTTCGGCGAAATCCTGTCGCCTCCGGCCGCGCTCCCCCTGCTGACCTTGATGAAGCAGGTCACCAACGATCATGGCGGCACGGCAACGGCGTCGCAGTTCACTCTGACGGCGAACGGTCCCACGACCATCAGTGGCGTCACGGGCGACGCGGCCATCACGGGTGCAGCGGTGCTGGCGGGCACCTACGCGCTGGCAGAAACCAACCTGCCGGGCTACGCCGCGGGCACTTACAGCTGCACGCTCAACGGTGGCGCTGCGGTGAGTAGCAACAGTCTGGTGCTGCAGGACGGCGACATTGCCGTCTGCACCGTGATCAATGATGACCAGCCCGCAACCCTCACGCTGGTGAAGCGCGTCATCAACGATAACGGTGGTGTCGCCGCCACAGGCGACTTCATGCTGACCGCCAATGGGCCCACCCCGCTTTCAGGCGTAACGGGATCGACCCAGGTCACCTCGGCCACGGTCGCCGCGGGCGCGTATGCCTTGGGCGAAACCAATCTGCCTGGCTACACGGCGAGCGCCTACAGCTGTGTCGTCAACGGCGGGGCCGCAGTGTCGGGGAACGGAATCTCGCTGGCGAACGGTGACGTGGCCGTGTGCACGATCACCAACGACGACCAGGGCGCCACGCTGACCCTCGTCAAGACCGTCACCAATGACAATGGGGGTGCCGCACAGCCGGCAGATTTCTTGTTGACGGCAAGCGGCCCGTCATCGATCTCCGGCGCCGTGGGAAGCCCGGGCGTCACATCGGCCATTGTGCAACCGGGCGTCTATGCGCTGGCCGAGCAGAACCTGCCCGGGTATGCCGCGACGCCATACAGCTGTGTGGTGAACGGGGCTGCGCCGGTGATCGGCAACACGGTGACGCTCCAGGCAGGCGATGCAGCGGTCTGCACTATTCATAACGACGACCAGGTACAGCGCGCACCGGCTGCACAGTTGACCCTGGTCAAGCGCGTCAACAACGATGATGGCGGCACCGCGGTGCCCACCGACTTCATCCTGACTGCGACCGGTCCCTCTCAGGTCGCAGGCGCCACGGGGGCGGCCGCCGTGACGGCGGCGAGCGTATCGCCTGGGCAGTACGAGCTCTCGGAAATCAATCTTCCGGGTTACGGCGCAGGCCTGTACGCCTGCGTGGTGAACGGAGTAACGCTGGCACCGTCGAACACGGTGACCCTCGCCGACTTCGATGTCGCCACGTGCACCATCACCAATGATGATCAGGGCGCCTTGCTGACCCTGGTAAAGGAAGTGGTCAACGACAATGGCGGCACGGCGGCACCGTCCGACTTCACCTTGATGGCAACCGGCCCCGAAACGGTCTCGGGTGTGACCGGCGAAGCCGGCATTACGGCAGTCGCAGTGCCGGCCGGGAGCTACGTATTGTCGGAAGTCAATCTTCCGGGCTATGTGGCAAGCGACTTCAGCTGCGTGGTCAATGGGACTGCGGCTGTTGCGGGCAACACGCTGGCACTTTCCAATGGCGACACGGCGACCTGCATCGTGATCAACGATGACCAGGGCGCGACGCTGACACTGGTCAAGCAGGTCATCAATGATGACGGCGGCACGGCGGTCGCGACCGACTTCGTGCTGACCGCGTCGGGACCGGCGAACCTACTCGGCAGCACGGGCGACGCAGCCATCACGGGCGTGCAGCTGTCCGCCGGAACGTACGTACTCGGCGAACGCGGGTTGCCGGGTTATGCCGCGGCGGGCTGGACGTGCACCGCCGGCACTGTGGCGGGCGACCAGTTGACGTTGGCCAATGGTGACAATGCGGTGTGCACACTGGTGAACAACGACGAACCTGCCGTGCTGGAGATGACCAAGGACCTCGTCGGTACCGTGGTCCCGGTGGCAGGCTCGGCGGATCGCTTCGTGGTCCGTTATGCCATCACCGTCCGCCACGTATCCGGCAGCGCGGGTACCTATACCCTCACGGATACGCCGTTGTTCGACAGTGACGCCCGCATCCAGTCGGCGCGCTATGTACGCGGCACCGAATCCGGGCAGGCGCTGCAGCCGGTCGCCGGGCCGTGGACCCTGGCCAGCGAACGCGTGCTGGCCATCGGTGCCAGTGAGACCTACCAGGTCGAAGTACACGTGCAGGTGGCCGCGGGCAGCGACACCACCAATGATCGGTGTGGCGCAGGTGCGGGCCACGGCCTGTTCAACCGCGCGGTACTGACGGCAGGCGCGACGACACTCGAGGATGATGCATGTGCGGACACCCCCGTGCCCAACACCTCCGCCCAGTTGACTGTGCAGAAGCTGGGTTCCGTGCGCCAGGCAGAATTGGGCGATGTGGTCAGCTACACACTCCGCATCCGCAATACCGGCAATGGCATCGCCGTGCGTCCGGTGATCGTGGATCGCCTGCCCGCGGGTTTCCGACTGGCCGACGCGCAAGTACGCGCCCGGGGTGCGACGCTGGTATCGCTGGAAGGTGCCCCCGGTCCCGTGCTGCTAATGACGCTGGACCGCATCGATCCGGGCGCCGAGGTGATCCTCGCCTACCGGGTGCGGATCGGCGTGGGCGCGCTGGAGGGTGATGGCATCAACCGTGCTCATGCGGAATGCCGGCCGTTCATCTCGTCGACGTCGACCCAGACCTGCTCCAATGAAGATCAATGGGAGGTGGATGTGACCGCCGGCGTGTTCTCGGACGAAGGCGGCATCCTTGGCCAGATATTCGTCGACTGCAATCTCAATGCAGTGAAGGACAGGGAGGAAATCGGGATTCCTGGCGTACGGCTCTACCTCGAGGACGGCACGTACCTGGTGAGCGACGTGGAAGGCAAGTACAGCTACTGGGGCTTGCGTCCCACCACGCACGTACTCAAAGTGGATGCCCGCACGCTCCCCACGCGTAGCCGGTTGGTCACCAGCAGCCCGCAGAATGCCGGCGATGCGCAGAGCCTCTTCATCGATCTGAAGAAGGGCGAGCTGCACCGCGCCGATTTCATCGAAGGCTCGTGCAATAACGAGGTTATAGAACAGGTCAAGGCCCGCCGCGCGCAGGGAGAGATCCGTTCGGTGCAGACCGAGACGGGTCAGCCTGGATTGAAGCTGGAATCGAAGCCGCATCCGCAGGGCAATCCACCGCAGCAAGGCACGGATGCAGCAAACCAGCCCATCGAACGCGTGCGCCATCAGCCTTGAATCGACGAGCCCGCCACCCCTGATGGGGTGGCGGTATCCTTAGGCCTCGCCGTGGTGCCTGGCCTTCCAGTCCGCCAACTGCTGCCGATAGTGCTGCAACTGCTCCGCATAGAGGTCATGCACGCAAATAGGGCAACCGCTGTTGCAGCAATCGCTGGGTAGCGGCGGTTCGGGTTCGACCGGGCGCGGGTCGTTATCGGGGACGATGTGCATCACGGCGCTTTCGGTCGGCGTCGACGCCACGGTAGCGGCAGGCCGAGCGCGAACAGGCCGAGAACGGCCGCGCGCTGCGACCACGAATCGGTGTGCGCCGACGCGGGCTCGCCACCGTCTTCGGATTCCAACGCCAACGCGCCCTCCGAGAGCCGCGCAACCAGCACGCGCGCCTCGTCGGCCTGATCGTGACGGACGCGCAGCTTCACGCCGCCCAGTGCCTGCCGCATGTACCAGTCATTGATCGCCTGGTGCTCGTCGGCCAAGTAGGCGTCGAAACCTTCGGCGACCAACCGCCCATGCACGATGCGGGCTTCAAGCGGATCGAGAAAACTGACGACGGTGACGAACATGGTCAGCGCGTAGCACCCATTTCCTTCAGCAGGTGCGGCGCCGGATAGACCTTGCCCATCAGCCAGCGCAGGTAGCGCATGTCCACGTGCACCGCGCGCTTGTAGCGAGGGTCGAACATCCAGCTGGCACTGACGGATTCCCAGTTGCTGTCGAAGTTCAGGCCGATCAGTTCACCGCGCGCATTGAGCACGGGAGAACCGGAGTTGCCGCCGGTCGTGTCCAGGTTGGTGAGGAAGTTGACCGTCTGCGTCTTCAGCGCGGGATCCTCGGTGCCGGCGAAATCGCCTTTGGCGATGGCATCGAGCAGCGGCTTCGGCGCGTCGAACGGCACCTGGCCGGTGTTCTTCTCGACGATGCCGGCCACCGTCGTCACCGGCGTGTACTGCACGCCGTCGCGCGGCGAGAAGCCGTCGACCTTGCCGAAGCTGACCCGAAGCGTACCGTTGGCGTCCGGATAAAGGGCGCGCCCCTGCTGCTTGCGCCATGCGAACAGCACGCGCATGTAGGCCGGGCGCAGCCGCAATTGTTCGCCTTCACGTGTCTTGCGCTCTTGCTCCAGCGCCAACTGCACGGGTACCAGCGCCGCCGCCAGGTCGATCAGGGGATCGGCAGCCAGCGGTTTGCCCTCGCGCGCCGCCGCGAAGCGCGACAGGCGCTCGGCCTCGTCGCCGAGCTCCGTTCCCGCATACAGCACATCCAATGCCTTCTTGAGCGAAGCGGGCGTGCGACCGAAGGCCGCATCGAAGCCCGGCAGGCGCTGCGCGTCCGGCAACTGCTGGTAGCGCGTCAGCAGGACCGTCAGCAGCGCTTTCTCCACGTCAGGGGAATAACGGCGCTGCACCTGCTTCAAGACACCTTCGATCAACGCATGGTCGCGCGTCTGGTAGCCGCTCTCGCGCTCGGCGTCCGGCTTGGCCGATTCCAGCCGCAAGCGTTCCAGCGTGATCGCGCTGCGCATCAGTTGCGACTGCGAACCGAACAGCGACAGCAGCAGCTCGCGTTCGCGCACCGCCGATCCGCCGGCGATCGAGGCAGCGAGTGCATCGATGTCCGCCCGTTCCTTCGCTGCCGCGTCGGTCGCCAGCATGCCGCGCTCGTCCTCGGCACGGACGCGCACGGCATCGCTGCGGCGCAGGCCTTCCAATTCGCCAGCAGCACGCTTGCGGTTGTTCTTCAGCGATTGCAGCTGCGCCGCATAGCGCGTCTTCGCGTCGGCATCCTGCTTGCCGGCCGCTTCGATCACGTCGATGAGCTGGTCGAACACCGCCACGCGCGCGGGCAGCGTCCAGTTGATCTGTTCATCGAACTCGGCCGCCGTGCGGTGCCGGTAGGTGACGCCCGGATAGCCGGCGAGCATGGCGTAGTCGCCCGCCTTCGGTCCGTCCTTCGCCAGCGCCAGGTGCGCCGGCGCGCGGTAGGGCACGTTGTCGGCGCTATAGGCGGCGGGTTTTCCGTCCTTGCCCACGTAGGCGCGCAGCAGGGTGAAGTCGCCGGTGTGGCGCGGCCACATGAAGTTGTCGATCTCGTCGCCGTAGTTGCCGATCGCGCGGGGTGGCGCATACACCAGACGGATGTCGCGCAACTCGAGCTGCTTGATGCGGTAGAAATCCGTGCCGTAGTACATGTTCGCCACGCTGCAGCGGACGCCGGATTCCCGTTCGCAGTCGGCGACGATCGCCTTGCTGGCGCGGTCGATGGCATCGAAGTAGGCGCGTCCGGTCTTGCCGCTCGCGTCCTTCAGCACCGCGTCGGTCACCTTGTCGTAGCCCACCGTGACCAGCACGCGGAAATCCGGATTGGCAGGCAGCTCGGCGCCGCGATCGGCCGCAATGAAGCCGTCATCGATCAGGTTGCGCTCCGGCTTGCTGTTGTACTGGATCACGCCGTACGCCACGTGGTGGTTCGTGAGCACCAATCCATCCGGCGAGACGAATGCGCCGGTGCCACCGCCGGCACGTACGACGGCACTCAAGGGCGCGGCGGTGACGTCCGCCAGCGTCTTCGGGTCGCCCTTGAAACCGGCCTCGCGTAGCGGTTTGGCCAGTTGCGGCAGCTGCGACGGCATCCACATGCCTTCATCGGCATGCGCGGGCAGGGCGAGGGCGACGCCCAGGGCGAGGGCGGAAGTCGAAAGTCGGCGGCGCATCGGCAGGGTCCACGGAAACAGGTCGTGACGATAACGATCCATCCGTGGCGCGGCAAATGCCGCGTCGCAGGTCAGGACAGGAGCGGTGTCGGCACGCCGAGGAAGCGGCCCAGCCGCGCGGCGGCCTTCGCGATCCCGGCGAGCTCCTTGTCCTGCAAGGCCCGGAACGGCGAAAGCCGGAGGCCACCGCGCGCGTCGGCTTCGCGCCTCCACGTGCCAACGACTCTGCCCTCCACGATGATGGTGGGGCTGACCAGGCCATTGATGCCGATCACGCGGCGCAAGTACGCGTTGTCCACGACGGGCGCGCGATCGCGATAGCCGATGACGTACTCGTCGAATGCCGGCAACAGGCGGATCGCGTGCGCGCTGCGCGTCGCGGGCAATGCAGGTGCATGCCACAGCGTGTCGTCGTCGTTCGGCTCGCGCTGGAGCTGCGAAGCCGCCACATCCAGTGCCCGCTTCGCATCCTTCTGGGTCAGGCCAGACCACCATGCGAGATCCGCCGCCGTCGCGGGCGCATGGCCTTGCAGATAGCGCAGGGCGAGGCGTTGCAGGGCTTCGTCGCGGTCCAGCGATGCGGCGGCGGGAATCCAGGCGTCGAGCCAGACGAATGTCGGTTGCCGTCCTTCACGGGGCCCTTGGCAGATCAACCCTTCCTGCGCCATCCAGCCCAGGACGTGCAAGCCACGCTGGCCGCCGCTGTCCACGCCGATCGCATCCAGGCGCGCGTACAGATCGCCGCGTTTGACGGGTCGGCCGTGCGACAGCGTCGCTTCTAGTGCGCGTCTGCAGCGTCCGAGCGTTTCGGCATCGAGTCCATGGTCGCGGGCGATGCGCGCGGCATTGGCGGCCTGCACGCGCGGTGCCATCAGCGCCACCATCCAGCGCACGTCCTCACGCGCGAGCCAGTGAAGGGTGCCGCGCATTGGCCACGTGCGTACGATCTCGCCGCGTGCGATCGCCGCTTCTACCGTCGCCAGCGTCGCGCCCGCGGTGCGCAGACCGATCGCCCACAGCGAGGCGGCGTAGTCCTGTGCCTGCATGGCGCCGAGATGGCCGACCGCGGCAGCAACCGTGTCGGCGATCGGCGTGGCGATGCCCTGCCGCTGCAAACGATGCCGGCGCAGCGCCGCGGTCATCGGGATGCGCGGCCGTGGCGCACTATTTTTCCTTGCGCCAGTTGACCGAGCCACGCGTCTCGGTGGTGCTGGATTCGATTTCCACGTCGAAGCCTTTGCGCAGCAGGTACTTCAGCGTGACCGCGGAGCCGGAGCCGATCATCGATACGCCGTAACTCACGTACAGCTTGGGCGAGAGGTACTTGCCCACGCCGAACACGGAGCCGCCCAGTGTGCGCGATTCCAGCACGCCGGCATCGTCCAGGCCGATCTTCGCGCCGAGCTGCGAGGCCAGCAGGCCCGCGCCCGCGCCCAGTGCAGAAGACGCCGCATTGATGCGCTGGCTTTCGTCGCTGCTCGCCGTGTTGAGCGAGCGGCCGAGCACCAGGTAGGCGAGCGCTTCGGATTCGGACATCGCGGGGTTGGACCACACGCGCGCACGTGGCTGGCTGGCGCGGCCGGTCACGTCGATGCCGGCGGTGACGCTGGCGCTGACGACCTCGCGCTCGGCGCGGATGTTGATGCGCGGGTCCGAGACCGCGTTGTTGCTCCAGGTCAGTTCGCCGCGGGTGATGCGCAGCTTCTGTCCATACGCTTCGTAGCGGCCGTCCACGTCGAGGCGACCGGTGGCGAGCATTTCGCGGCCGGGCTGCGAACGCACGTGCAGCGTGCCGGCGAGCGTGCCCTCCAGTCCGTATCCCTTGAGGTTGACCTCCGGGCCGACCTTGAGCGCGAGGTCCAGATCCAGGCGCGAACTCGGCGCGCGTTCGGGATCGGCCGGGTCCAGCACGACGACGTCTTCGGAAGCGGACACGCCGTCGTCCAGTTTCTCCACGTCGATCGTGGCGGACGGCACGCCGACCTCGCCGCGTACCTGGATGGTGTTGTCGGCGAAGCCCACCTGCAGGTTGGGCGAGGCGACCGCGCGCAGGTCCGTGGTGTCGGCGACCAGTACGTTCTCGCCACGCACCTGGAACTGCAGCGGCGTGGTGTCGTTGTTCCAGCCCAGCGTGCCGGCGACGTTCAACACGCCCCCGGTGCCGGTACCGCCGGTGGACGACACGGTCTTCATGCTGCCTTCGATGCGCGCGCTGCCATCGGACAGGGCGACCATGTCGGCGCTGCCGTCGGTAAGCGAGACGCCCAGCGCCGGCAGTTCGCCGGTGAATTCGGTAAGCGTGGCTTCGCCGCTCAGCAGCGGATGTCCGCGTGCGCCGGCCACGCCGATATGGCCGGCCAGCTTGCCGCGCGGCCGCACCAGATCCGGCGAGAACAGTTCCATCCAGAACAGGCGCGAGTTGTGGAAGTAGAGATCGCCCTTCAGCGGCGCGAACGCATCCCAGCCGGTGTTGAACGTCGCATCGACGTAACCATCACCCTTGAAGCCGGTGCCCAGGCGGCCCTGGATGCGCTGCGGGGTGAACTCCGCGTCGAAGGTGAAGTTGTCGTAGCGGATGATCTCGCCGCGCGCGCTGGTGCCCATCTTCAGGCCGCCATCGAGCGAGGCCAGGTGCACTTCGCCCTGCCACGCGTTGCCAGCGGGGCGCAGCGATGCATCGAGAGTGAACTCGCCGCGCAGCGTCAACGGACGGCCGTTGTTCGGCGGCAGCCACGGCTGCACGAGCGCCAGCGACAGCGCTTCGCCACGCACTTTCAGGCCCTCACGCGGCCAGTTGGCGATGGCGCACAGCGCGCCGCCGATATCGGAGCCCAGGCAGCTCTCGGACAGCGTCCACGCAGCACCGTTCTGCGCGAAACGCGCGGGCTGCCGCAGCGTCCAGGGATTGCCCTTAGATGGCGCGATGCGCAGCGCATCCAGCGTGCCCTGCCAGTTGGCGCCGCGCTTCTGCGCACTGCCGGCCAGCGCCACCGCGCCCATCGCGTTGCGTGCATCGCCGTCGAAGCGCAGGTCTTCCACCGCACCGCGCGCATGGAGTTGCACGCTGTCCAGCACGGTACCCACATCCACGGCGCTGCCTTGCAGGGCGAGTTCGCCATTGCCGTTGCGCCAGGGCAGCCGGCCGCGCAGGCTGACCTGTCCTGCGCTCCAGTCGTTCCAGCGCAGATTCTCGCCGCCGAGGTCGGCGTCGATGTTCGGTGCGGCCCGCGCACCCGTCAGTTTCAGCGTGCCGGCCAGCGTGCCGCTGGCTTCAGGCAGCAGGTCCGCGAGGTTGAGCGGACGGAACGTCGCATCGACGTCCACCGTATCGCTGACTTTGCCCTTCGCGGCGACGCGGCTGCCGCCGAGCGACAGGTCCAGTTCGCCCTGGCCCGCGTTGCCGTCGAGGGCGAACTTGCCGCGCGCATCGAGCGCACGATCGCGCAGGCGGCCGCCCAGCTTCGGGACGTCCAGCGTGCCCTGGAACTGACCATCCTCGCGCTGCCGTCCTTTCGAGGCGAGCTGGCCGGAAACGTTGCCGTTCCAACCCGCCGCGAAATATCCAGGATCGAACCCGGCCAGCGTGGCCTGCACGTCCCAGTCGAGCGCGGGCGCCCAGCCGACGGTGCCGGTGGCATCGAGCGTGCCGGTCGGCATGGTGGCCCGCAGCTTTTCCAGTTGCACGCGCTCCGCGTTGCCACGGCCGTCGAACTCCAGCACGGCGCTGTCGTCGCCGCGCGTCAGCGTGGCCTTGCCGATCGCGGCCCAGGCCTCGAGCTTGCCCGCCAGACCGAAGTCGCCCTCAGCGCCGATCGTGCTGTCCGCGTCGGTGCCCCAGCGCAGGCCGCGTGCATTCACCGCGAACCGGAACTCGGGGTTCTCCGGCACGGTGAAATCCGCGCGTCCGCGCAGCGCGGCGTAGCCGTCGAACGCACGGATCGCGAGCGGTTCGACCGTGAGTACTTCGCCATCGATGCGTGCGTGCGACGGTTCGATCACCACCGCGATGTCGCCCTGCTGCACCGTACCCTGCAGGTCCGCGGCGCCACCGGCACCCTTGGCGACCAGGTCGAAGGCCACCGGCGTGCCGTCGTCCATCACGCCCAGCAGCGACAGGTCGAGCGCTTCGGTTTTCGCGGCGAAGTTCCAGGTCGGTTTCGTCTCGCCACGCAGCGTGAGCGTCGCGCGCACCGGCGCGGGCGCGGCGCCGGCCAGGCCGACGTTCATGCGCGCACGATTGCCGCGCGCCACCAGTCCGAGGCGTGCGGGCGTGCGGCCGGCCGCAGCGGGAAACACGCCGCTGGCGGTCAGGTCGGTCTCGTAGTTGTCGCGCGGCGCGTAGGCGCCATGCACGCCGAACGCGCCACGGTCGCTGGCGATGGCCAGCTTCTCCGCATGCACGTAGCCGTTGCCGATGTCGATGCCACCTGTGGCGCGCGCGATGTCGATGACGGGTTGGCCGCTTTGCCGGATCAGGAAGCGGTCGATCTCCAGTCGGTCGGCCTGGATCGCGAGCGGCATCTCGATCTGCGGCAGCAGGTCGGGCCAGTGCGGCAGTTCGAAAGGCTCTTCGCTCTCGGGGATGTCGAGCATCGCGCCGCGCACGCGCAGCACGTCCAGGCGCAAACGCTTGCCGAGCAGGGGCCGCAGGTCCGGTTCGAGGTAGACCTCGTCGGCGGTGAAGCGGATCGTGTCCCAGCGGAAGTCGACGCCCCGCAGCGTCAACGGGCCGGCGATGGGGCCGTCCACTTCCTTGTAGGTCAGCGATGCGTCCGCCGGCAGGCGCGCCTGGATCTGCGCAAGCAACACATCGCGGCCGGCCACCGTCTGCAGCAGCCAGTACAGGCCGATGCACAGCAGCACCAGCAATACGCCGCTGCCGATCGCGCTGCGGATCGCCAGCGTGCGCATGCGGGCCCTGCGGCGCGCGCGCAGTTCGGCGATGCGCGCGTCGCGCTCTTCGGGCGTGAGGTTATCGGGGACGCGCGGCTTCCTCACAGGTCCGTCCCGATGTTGAGGTAGATCTGGAAGCTGGAATCCGGGTCATCCAGGCCGTGCGCGATGTCGAGCCGCACCGGTCCCACCGGCGAGCGCCAGCGCAGGCCGATGCCCACGCCGGTGCTGAGCTGCGGGCGGGTGCCGTCGAACGCACTGCCGGTATCCACGAACACGGCACCGCCGTAAGGGCCGCCCTTCGGATAGAACTCGTACTCCACGCTGCTGGTGAGCACGTTCTTCGCGCCCAACGCGTAGTCGCCGCGGCGGGGGCCGACTTCACGAAACGCGTAGCCGCGGATGCTGCGGTCGCCGCCGGCGAAGAAGCGCAGCGACGGCGGCATCGCCACCAGCGAGCTGGTGAAGGTGTGGCCGTACTCGCCGCGCACGATCAGCGCGCTGTTGGTCTTGTACTGCTGCGACCAGCGCGCGCGCATGTGGAATTGCAGGAAGTTGGCGTCGGAGCCCGCGCCTTCCACGCCGCCACGCAACAGGATGGAGCCAGCGAGCTGGTCGGGCCGGTTCGAGCCGACCGGCGAATTGGTGTAGTCCGCGCGCAACGAGGGGTAGGTGAACGTCGCGTACTCCACGGTGGTGTCGGGCAGGCCGGTGACGGGATCGTCCTCGACATAGCGCCAGCGTTCGCGCAAGGCGTGCAGCGACGCGACCGCAGTCCAGTCCTCGCTGACTTGGCCGCTGCGGCTGCCGGTGAACTCGACATGACGCAGGTCGATGTAATCGGTCTGTTCGTCGCTGGCTTGCACGCCAACGGTGAACCAGCCGTCGAGCCACTTGAACGCGGGGATGCGGTACTGCGTCAGCAGCGTCTTGCGCTTCTGCGCGTAGTCCAGGTGCGTCGACAACTTGTGGCCGCGCGAATTGACGTAGCGGCGGTCGAGGCCCAGGCGGATACCGGGGCCACTCTCGGTGCCGTAGCTGACGCCGGCGGTGTAGATGTCGCGCTTGGCCAGTTCGAGGTTGACGTCGATCGGCACGCGCCCGTCTTCGGCCTTGTCCGGGTTTGCCTGAATGTCGATGCTGGAGAAGTAGTCCAGCCCCACCAGCGATTCGCGCAGGCGGTCCAGCTTGCCCTGGTGGAAATAACTGCCTTCTTCCCAGTACACGAGCTTGTCGAGCAGGCCCTGGTCGAACTTGTTCTGGTGGAACGTGGTGGGGCCCATGTCGTAGCGGATGCCGCTGACCCAACCCAGCGCGATGTCGGCCGCGTGCTCCGCGCGCGTCACCTCCACCCGGCGATGGGTGAAGTCGGCGTCGAAATAGCCGCGATCGGCCAGGCGTCGCACGATGGCCAGCTTGCTGGCTTCGTAGGTGGTGTGGTCGAACACGTCGCCGACCTTCGGCGCGAACGCTTCCAGGTCTTCCTTCAGGTAGCGGTCGCCACCGCCGTCGCCTTCGATCGACAGGTCGCGCCGGCGCACGCGCACCGGCTCCCCCAGTGCCACCCGGACGGTCACGGTCAGGCGCTCGTCATCGGCGCCTTCGGTGCGGGGCGCATCGACGGTGATGTCGGGGGCGTAGTAGCCGAACGGCTCGAGCGCTTCGCGCGTTTCGGCGACGGCTTCGCCCAGCAGGTATTCCAGTCGCGATTCGCCCAGGCGGCTGCCGAGCGAGTCGTTGAGCGAGAGTGCCGCGTTGACGTTCTCGATCATCAGTTCGTCGTCGAGCCCTTCGATCCGGACCTTGTCGACGATGGCCGCAGCCCAGGCGGGGCCCGTGGCGGCAAGCATGCAGAGGACGGTGGCGAAGCGGGGGAGTCGTCGCATGCAGGCAGGATAACCGGTGCAGGTTAAACGCGGTGAACGAGCAGCGTGGCGACATCTGCGGTGCAGCCACGCCCGTTCATGTCACGCCGCCCGTGTCGCGGACGGCGTGGGCGTGGATCAGGCCGACAGGTGCTCGATGGCGGCCACCGCACGGAAGCGGTCGGCCAAGCGCTTGAGTAGCGCCAACCGGTTCGCACGCACGGCAGGATCGTCCGCGTTGACCATGACGCCGTCGAAGAACGCATCCACCTGCGGGCGCAGGCGCGCGAGGTGGGCCAGCACGGTGACGTAGTCATGGTGGTGAAGCGCTTCGTCGGTCTCGCCCAGCACGGCTTCCACGGCTTCGGCGAGCGCGCTCTCGGCAGGATCGTTGAGGAGCGCGCGGTCCACGCCATGCGGGATGGCGATGTCGGCCTTCTTCAGGATGTTGCCGATGCGCTTGTTCGCCGCGGCCAACGCTTCGGCTTCCGGAAGGGTGGCGAAGGTTCCGATCGCATCCAGGCGTGTGTCGAAGTCGTACAGCGACGCTGGCTTCAGTTCCGCCACCGCGGTGAAGTGCGTGGCGGGCACGCCCTTGTCGGCGTAGTAGCTGCGCAGGCGATCGAGGATGAAGTCGTAGAGTTCGCCCGCATCCGCCGTGGCGGTCGCGTTGTCCTTGCCGGTGGGCAACGGGCCGATCGCATCGATGGCTTTCGCGATCAGGTCCTTGATCGAAATGTTGAAGCCACTCTCGATCACCGTACGGGCCAAGCCGAGCGCATTGCGGCGCAGCGCGAAGGGATCCTTGTTGCCCGTCGGCTTCAGGCCTGCGGCGAACCCGCCGGCCAGCGTGTCCAGGCGTTCGGCGATGGCGAGCACCTTGCCCAGCGGCGACAGGGCGATGTCGTCGCCGGCGAAACGCGGCTGGTAGGCCTCGTCGATGGCCAGCGCGATCTCCTTCGGCTCGCCGGCGGCGAGGGCGTAGTGGCGGCCGGCGATGCCCTGCAGCTCGGGGAATTCGTTGACCATGCGCGACTGCAGATCGTTCTTCGCCAGCATTGCGGCACGGCGCGCCAGCGCGGCATCCGCACCGACCATCGGCGCGATCGCCTCCGCCAGCGTGGCGACGCGCTCCGCCTTGTCGGCGACGCTGCCCAGCTTGGCCTGGTAAGTGACGGTCTTCAGGCCATCGCCCATCGACACGAGGCCCTGCTTGAGGTCTTCGTCAAAGAAGAACTTCGCGTCGGCGAAGCGCGGGCGGATCACGCGCTCGTAGCCCTTGCGGACCTCGGCGACGTCCTGCGACTCGATGTTGGCGATGCCGATGAAGTGCTCGGTCAGCTTGCCGCCGTCGCTGAGCACCGGGAAGAACTTCTGGTTGATTTCCATGGTCTCGATCAACGCTTCCTGCGGCACGGCGAGGAACGCGGATTCGAAACTGCACAGCACCGCCGCCGGCCACTCGGTCAGGCAGACCACTTGCTCGAGGTTGTCGTCGGTGACGCGCGCGCTGCCGCCGGCCTGTGCGGCGGCCTTGTCGACTTCGGCGACGATGCGCGCGCGCCGCGCGTCGGCATCGACCAACACCTTCGCGCCCTGCAGCGCCATCACGTAGTCGCCCGGATCGTTGATCCAGACCGGCTTGTCGTGTTCGAAGCGATGGCCGCGGCTCATCCGGTCGGAGCTCACGCCCAGCACCTCGGCCGGCACCACGTCCTTGCCCAGCAGCAGCACCAGCCAATGCACCGGACGCGCGAACGCGTATTCGTGCGCGCCCCAGCGCATCGGCTTGGGGATCGGCATGCCGGCGATGGCCTCGCGCACGACGTCGGCCAGCAGCTCGGCGGTCTTCGCGCCGGGCTTCACCGCGCGGTGGACGAAACGCTCGCCCTTGCCGTCGGTGGTGCGCTCCAGCGCGGTCC
Organism: Pseudoxanthomonas sp. YR558; assembly: GCF_900116385.1. Classification (NCBI taxonomy): domain Bacteria; kingdom Pseudomonadati; phylum Pseudomonadota; class Gammaproteobacteria; order Lysobacterales; family Lysobacteraceae; genus Pseudoxanthomonas; species Pseudoxanthomonas sp. YR558. The sequence continues at coordinate 2,456,030 of NZ_FPCI01000001.1, forward strand.
AGTCGATGCCGGCCTTGGCGGCGAAGCCTTCCAGCGCCTTGGTGGGAGCGCCGTTCGTGTCGAGTGCGATGTTGAGGTACGGACCGAGCACTTCGGACTTCTGTTCGGGCTGCTCCACGTCCACCGCCGGCAACAGCACGGCCAGGCGGCGCGGCGTGTACAGCGGCTTGGCATCGCCACGCTCGAAGCCGATGCCGCGCTTCTCCAGCGCGGCGATGACGCCGTCGAAGAAGGCCTGCGCCAGGCCAGGCAGCGCCTTGACCGGAAGTTCCTCGGTACCGAGTTCGATCAGCAGGGGTTGCTTGCTCATATCACGTCCTTACGCGTCGCCAGCAGATCGGGGCGACCGGTTGCATCGAGTCGGGAAGGTTGCGCGTGCCGCTTCGCGTTCAACCACAACAGCACCAGGCCCGCGACGGGCGGCAGGATCAGTCCGAAGAGGAACCACAGCAGCGCGCTGCGTTGGGTCGTCTGCGCCCAGTACGCGGTGAAGATCGCGAACAGGAAAGGCGCGAACGTCACCGTCACCACGGTATCGGGCGACATGGCTCAGGTTCCGCCGGATGCGTTCTTCAGCCCGGGGAAGCCCAGCTTCTCGCGCTGCGCGTGGTACGCCTCGGCCACCGCCTGCGCCAGCTTGCGCACGCGCAGGATGTAGCGCTGGCGCTCGGTGACGGAGATGGCGCGGCGCGCATCCAGCAGGTTGAAGCTGTGGCTGGCCTTAGTGACTTGCTCGTACGCGGGCAGCGGCAGGCCGGCTTCGACGAGCTTCAGGGCTTCCTTCTCGCAGGCGTCGAAGCGGTGGAACAGCTCGGCGACGTCGGCGTGCTCGAAGTTGTAGGTGCTCTGCTCGACTTCATTCTGGTGGTACACGTCGCCGTAGGTCACCACGCCTTGCGGGCCGGTGGTCCAGACGAGGTCGTAGACGTTGTCGACGTTCTGCAGGTACATGCAGAGGCGTTCCAGGCCGTAGGTGATCTCGCCCAGCACCGGGCGGCATTCCAGGCCACCGGCCTGCTGGAAGTAGGTGAACTGGGTGACTTCCATGCCGTTGAGCCACACCTCCCAGCCCAGGCCCCAGGCGCCGAGCGTCGGCGATTCCCAGTTGTCCTCGACGAAGCGCAGGTCGTGCACGCGCGGATCGATGCCCAGCGCCTTCAGCGAGCCCAGGTAGAGCTCCTGCAGGTTGTCGGGGTTGGGCTTCATCACCACCTGGTACTGGTAGTAACGCTGCAGGCGGTTGGGGTTCTCGCCGTAGCGGCCGTCGGTGGGGCGGCGGCTGGGCTGCACGTAGGCGGCATTCCACGGCTCCGGGCCGAGCGCGCGCAGGAAGGTGGCCGGATGGAATGTACCGGCGCCGACTTCCAGGTCCAGCGGCTGGATCAGGACGCAGCCCTGTTCGGCCCAATACTGGTTCAGCGTCTGGATCAGGCCCTGGAAGGTTACCGGTGAAATTGTGTGTCCGGCCATGGCGTTATCGTGCACTGCGGAAAAGCGGGCTAGTATACGGGCAAGCCCTTGTCCTGCCGTTGCTTTGCCGTCGTGGATGCCCCCGTGAAAGCCCCTTTCCTCATCGTCGAAACCGGCCAGCCGGTGCGCTCGATGCGGCGCTATGGCGGCTTCCCGCACTGGATCCGCGTGGCGGCCGGACTTGAAGCGGACGAAACCGTGGTGGCGAACGTCGAGCGCGGTGATGCGCTGCCGGGGCGGGAAGGGTTCGCGGGCGTGATCGTCAGCGGCTCCGCCGCGATGGTCACCGACCGTGCGGACTGGAGCGAGCGCAGCGCCGAGTGGCTGCGCGACGCGGCCCATGAAGGCCTGCCGCTGCTGGGCATCTGCTACGGCCACCAGCTGCTGGCGCATGCGCTCGGCGGCGAAGTGGCGTACAACCCAGCCGGGCGCGAATCCGGCACCGTCCACATCGACCTGCATCCGCAGGCCCAGGACGATCCGCTGTTCGGCGCGCTGCCGCTGAAGTTCACCGCCCACGCCACCCACGTACAGACGGTGGCCCGGCCGCCAGAGGGCGCCACCGTGCTGGCGCGCTCGGCCCAGGACGATTGCCATGCCTTCCGCTGGCGCGATCGCGCCTGGGGCGTCCAGTTCCACCCCGAGTTCGCCACCCACCACATGCGCGGCTACGTGCATGCCCGGGCCGAGCACCTGCGCAGCGAGGGCCGCTGCCCCGGCACCATCGCCCGTGGCGTGACGGCGGCGCCGCAAGCCCGCAAACTATTGCGGCGGTTCGTCCGCCATGCGCGCGGACTGCACGCGCGCTGATCCATCGCCGCACCCCCTCCAGAGAACCCTGATGTCGACGATCAACAAGGTGCCGGCCAGTGCCGGCGCAGAATGGCTGCTGGCGGGCTTCGCCCTGCTTAAGCGCGCGCCGGTGCCGCTGGCAACGCTGGCCGTGCTGTGGGGACTGCTCTCGATGGCCGTAATGTTGGTGGCGGTGACGTTGCCGGCCATGACACTGGCGATGCAGTTCCTGCTCGTTCTTGCGGGCCCGCTGTTCTTCGCGGGCATGCTCTGGGCCGTGCGAGAGGTGGATGAAGGACGCCACGCAACGCCGTCCAACCTGCTGCAGCCGGTGCGCGACGGCCATGCGCCTGCGCTGTTGGCCACGCTGCTGCCGCAACTGCTGGCGGCGCTGGTAATGGGTGCACTGCTTTTCGTCATGGTGGGCACCGAACAGCTGCAGCACCTGGCGGATGTGTATCAGCAGATGCAGGCCATCGCGGCGGCTGGCGGACAGCCGGATCCATCGCTGGTGGAAGGTCTGCCCGCTGGACGCCTGCTACTGTGGCTGCTGCTGGTCGCCGTGGTATTCGTTGCGGTGAAGTGGATGACCTTCATCGCCTCGCCGCAGATCCTGTTCTCGAACACGCACGTGGTCGATGCCATGCGCAACAGCTTGCGCGCGTGTGCCCACAATTGGACCGCGATGCTGGTGTTCTACCTGCTGGCGGGCATCGCGATCTTCGCCGTCGGCATGGGCTCGTTGCTGGTGGCGTCGCTGCTGGCGCTGGTGCTGGGCCCGACGCTCGCGATAGGCCTTTGGCAGTTCGTGCTGATGGCAGTCGTGATGCCGGTGCTGGCCGGTGCAGCGTATGCGGCGTGGCGACAGATGCTGGGGAATCAGGCGCCGACTGCGGCTTCGCCAGCGCCCAGCCATATCGAAGTCTGAGCTGCGTCAGTCGCAAGTCGGGACGGCATCGGTACGAAAGCGCGATGGTTCAGCACCCGGACGCGCTGCGGCGCGCTCGGCGCCATGGTTGCTCAGGCGCTATCGGGGCGCGGGCGCGGCTTCAGCCAGCCCGCGGCCACGATACCCAGCTCGTATAGCAGGCACATCGGGATCGCGAGCATCAGCTGCGACACCACGTCCGGCGGCGTGATCAGCGCGGCGACGACGAACACACCCACGATGGCGTAGCCGCGACCTTCGCGCAGCTGCTGCGGCGTGACCCAGCCCAGCAACACCATGATCACCAGCGCCACCGGCAGCTCGAAGCTCACGCCGAAGGCCAGGAAGATCACCATGACGAAGTCGAGGTACTTCGCCGGGTCCGGCGCCAACGTCACGATGTCCGGCGTGAACACGGTCAGCGCATGGAAGACGCTCGGCAGCACCAGGAAATAGGCGAACGCGCAGCCGGCGTAGAACAGCAGGATCGCCGAGACCAGCAACGGCATCGCCAACCGCTTCTCATGCTTGTAAAGGCCGGGTGCGACGAAGCTCCATGCTTGGAACAGCAGCCAGGGCGACGATAGGAACAGCGCCAGGAAAAACGCCAGCTTGATGGGTGCGAAGAAGCCCGAGGTGGGGTCGCTGGCGATCATCTGCGTCGCCTGGCCGGCGGGCAGCTGGGAGATCAGCGGGCGGGCGAGATGGTCGTACAGCTGGCGGACGAACGGCAGCAGCGCCAGCAGGATGAGGCCGGTGCCTGCGAGTCCGCGTACCAACCGCGTGCGCAGCTCCAGCAAATGTTCCATCAGGCTGCTTTCGGCCTCCTGGCCCGACGATTCGCGGTTCATCGCGCTTCCTTCGGCGGGAACAGGTCGGGCGTGGTACCGACATCCGGCGCCGGTGCATCGTCGGCGGGCACGTCTTCATGCACGTCGGTGGTCGAGGCGAGGCGACCTTCCTCCTCGATCATCGGCTCGGGATCGGCCGGCGGCTTGGCGAGTGCGGGGGGCGTGATCGCGGATTCGACGTCGTCGCGCAGCGCCTTCGCATCGTCGCGCGCTGCCTGGCGCACTTCCTCGAACTGGCGTTCGGTCTCGCGCGCGCCGTCGCGGATGCGTTGCTCGGTGTCGCGCAGGGCGTCCTGGGCGTCCTTGAGGTTGCGCTTGAGTTCTTCGGACGCGAGCTCGCGCTCCAGTTCGTCCTTCACCGAGTACCACTGCGCGCGCGCGCGGCGGACCCATAGCCCGGCAAACCGCGCCGCCTTCGGCAGGCGTTCGGGGCCGAGCACGATCAACGCGACGACCGCGATGACCAGCAGTTCACTGAAACCGATGTCGAACATGGTCGCGGCGGAGATTCCGCCGGATCAGCTGGCGTCGCGGTCGCGCTCTTTGGAGGCGCTGGTTTCGTCGCTGCGGGACTGGTCGCCCAGCTGGCCAGCCGGCTTGTCGTCGCGCATGCCTTCCTTGAAGCCCTTCACGGCCTCGCCCAGGTCCTTGCCGGCGCTACGCAGGCGCTTGGTGCCGAAGACCAGCAGCACGACCACCAGCACGATGATCCAATGCCAGATGCTCAAACCGCCCATGGTGTGCTCGCAGAAAAGTAGGGACGCTCAGGATAGCGCAGCCCGGGGGTGCGGATGTTGATCCACACCCCATGACTTCCGTCAGGGCGTGCCGTCCAGCGGCTCGGTGCGGACTTCGCCTTCCTGAACCGGCTGGAAGCCCTGTGTCTGCGTCGGTGCGGGCGCTTCGACCACGACCGGCGCGACCGCGGGGGCCGGCGTCGCGGCGCGTGCCACGGAACCGCTGGTGCCGCGGTTGCCGCGGGCGAGCTCGGTGACTTCCTCGAGCTCATCGCGGAAACCGACCACCGCATCGGACGGCTGCCCGGCACGGCTCTCGAAGATGGCGCGCGGCGTGGCGGCGCTTCCGTAGACCGCGGTGTTGGCTTCGTCGTCGATCTGCAGCACGGCGCCGTCGAGCGCCACGCCCGCGAAGAGACCACGTGCGCGTGACCACGACCAGATCTCGGCCTTCAGCTGGCCATCGGTCGAAGCGGAGGCATTGCGGCCGACCGGGCCGGCGGCCACGCCCGCATCGGCGCCGAGGGTGAACTTGCCGTTGACGATGGAGTCCAGCGAGCGGTCGTTGCGGAACACCAGCACCACGTCCGATGACTGCACGCCGGCCTGGAAACCGATGCTGCCACCGGTGAGCTTGATGAAGACCGGCTGCGACCAGCTGCCGTCCGGGTTCTTCACCGACATCAGGCCATGGCCACGACGGCCGCCGATGACCAAGCCGGCTTTCAGGGTGTCCGGTATGACGACGATCGCCTTGCCTTCGTCCAACAGCTTGTCGGGAATCCCGTTCTCGGGAATGCGCTGGATTTCGTTGAGCACGCGGACCGCATTGGTCGCACGCTCGTCTTCCTTCGGGCCGGCGATGGCTTGGCCTGCGAACAAGGCGGCGGCCAGCGCGAGGGCGGTGGGCGGCAGCAAGCGGCGGGAGGTGCGGTTCATGGCGGACTCCGGAGAAGGACTCGCAGCAGAATGCTGCAACTGATTGAAAGTAGGCGTGAGCGCATGAATATGTGCTGACGCGTGCGGGCGCTCTGACACAATAGCGCTCATGACCGACACGCCTTCCACCGCCCTGCTCGTCGTCAACCTCGGCACGCCCGAAGCGCCTACCGCGCCGGCCGTTCGCCGCTACCTGGGGGAATTCCTCAGCGATCGCCGCGTCGTGCAGATCCCGCGTATCGCGTGGCTGCCGCTGCTGCACGGCCTGATCCTGCCGTTGCGCGGTCCCAAGGCCGCGGCCAAGTACGCCAGCATCTGGTTGCCGGAGGGTTCGCCGCTGGCGGTCTATACGCGTCGCCTGAGCGAAGTCCTGCAGACCAGGTTGCCGCACTGGCGGGTGATGGACGCCATGCGGTACGGCGCGCCGTCGCTGGCGGCCCGCCTGCGTGCGCTGCGAGAAGAAGGCGTGCAGCGTGTCGTGGTGCTGCCGCTGTATCCGCAGTACTCCACGACGACCACCGAGTCGGTGCGCGACGTGGTGGTACGCGAGGCGGCCGGGCTGCAGGTGCACTTCATCGAAGACTACGCCGTCGATCCTGGCTGGTTGGGCGCCGTCGTCGATTCGGTCCGCACCTGGCGCGCCACCCATGGCGCAGGCGAGCACCTGCTGTTCTCGTACCACGGGCTGCCGCAGCGCTTGGCGCGCGCGGGCGATCCGTATCCGCAGCAATGCGAAGCGAGCACGCGCGCGATTGTCCAGGCGCTGGGCCTGCGCGATGACGAGTGGACGCTGACCTATCAATCGCGCTTCGGCAAGGAGCGATGGCTGGAGCCGGCCACCGACCTCACCCTGCGCGCACTGGCCGCCCGCGGGGTGCGCAAGGTGGATGTCGTGTGCCCGGGCTTCGCCGTCGATTGCCTGGAGACGCTGGAGGAGGTGGGCATCGGGCTTGCGGAAGAATTCGCGCATGCCGGAGGCGAACTGCGCTACCTGCCGTGCCTCAACAACGGCGCGGGCCACGCGGATGCGCTGGCGGCCCTCGCTCGCCAGGCGGCAGGCGACGTCGCCGCATGACGCTGCGCGACTTCGAGCTGCAGATCCCGCTGGGCCGCATTGCCGGCCTGCGCAACGACGGCGACGTCGCTGACGCGAGGGTGATCGCGCTGCATGGCTGGCTGGACAATGCGGCGAGCTTCGTCCCGCTGGCGCCACGCCTGCCCGGCATACACTTGGTCGCGCCCGACCTGCCAGGGCATGGCGGGAGCGCGCATCTTGCGCCGGGGGCGGAGTACACCAGCGGCGTGGCGGTGAACGCGGTGCTGGATATCGCCGATGCGCTGGGCTGGCAGACGTTCTCGCTACTGGGGCACTCGATGGGTGCCGGCATCGCGAGCCTGGTGGCGGCCTCGGCACCGGAGCGCGTCCAGCGATTGGTCGTGATCGAGGCGCTCGGCGGCTTGGCGGAGACGGTCGAGCGCACCGCCGACCGTTGGCGCGAGGCCATTGCGGCGGCGCGCGCGCTGCCGGGCAAGAAGCTGCGGGTGTTCTCCGACCTCGCGACGCCGATGCGCGCGCGCATGCAGGCGAACCAGTTGAGCGAACCGGCGGCGCGCCTGCTGGTCGAGCGGGGCGTCCGGGCAGTCGAAGGCGGTTACGTCTGGAGCAGCGATCAGCGGCTGACGCTGCCCACACCGCAGCGGCTGAGCGAGCCGCAGCTCGCGCGCCTGGTCGCCGGCATCACGTGTCCCACGACGGTGGTCTATGCGGATCCGCCGCAGGTCTATTTCCCCGAGCCTCTGCGGACCCAGCGCGCCCAGCTACTGCCGGATGGCCGGTTGCATGTCATCGCCGGCACGCACCACTTGCACATGGAAGACCCCATGGCGGTCGCCGACGTGATCGGCGATTTCCTGCGCGGCTGATCAACCCAACTTCGCGCGCCGCAGGTCCAGGGCCAGGCGGATATCGCTTTTGCGGATAGGGGCTTGGTTGCGCCACCAGGCGTTGGTGACGACCTCCAGCTCCGGGTCTTCGCTGGAGAGCCGGCGTAGCAGCGCAATGTCCTCGGCCGTGGCGGGCAGTTCGTCCGGCAAGTAGAACGCATCGAGCGGTGAGCGTGCAGGTGTCCGTGTCACCCGGGCCAGCAGCGCCACCAGTGCGATCGCGAGCAGGCCATAGCCGGCCAACAGCATGATTTGCGACGACAGCGCGCTGCCACGCCACGCCAGTGCGCCGCCGCAAGTGCTGACGACGAGGAACAGCCACGCCGCGCGATCCATGCGACGCATCTTGCCGGCTTCGCGCCGGCGCTCGCGTGCGCGGCTTGCCGCCTCTTCGACGGTCACGCCCTTGCGGCTCATCAGCGCGCGTCGCGTATGGATCGTCGCGCTGGTTTCCGATGCCGGCAGGGCGTACAGCGAGAAGCGCGAGAGTGCAGGCACCTCGTCGCTGCGGCCTGCATCGAGGTCGGCATCGAGAGCGGACGGAGTACGCGAAGCGGTAAAGGACATGAAGGTGACCGGACGAAGGAATTGGCGCCGGGAGCGTGGCTCCGTTCCCTGTGAGCCACTGGGCTCCCGGCCCCTTCTCATTCGCGAGGTGCATGCCGCGCAGGACACGGCAGCCCGACGCGCCGATCAGTCGCCGGACAGCAGTCGATGCAGGCGGGATTTGAGACGGCGACCTTCGGCGTGGAAATACGCGCGCTCATCGCGCCAATCCGGGAATCGCGCTTCCACCTCTTGCCAGAACGCGGGGGAATGATTGGCCTGCAGCAAATGGCAGAGTTCGTGGACCAGGACGTACTCGAAGGCTGAGGGTCGTCCGAGGACCAAGGCCAGGTCCAGGGTTAGCGTACCGTCGGGTGCGAGCGAACCCCATTGCGAAGACATCACCTTCAGGCGGATCTGGCGGGGCGCGCGTGGCAGGCCGGCCAGGTAGGCCGGCAGCCATCGGCCGATGTCCGCGCGCGCTTCGGCCTCGTAGAACGCACGCAAGGTACGTCTCAGGGTGGCATCGCTGGTGCGCGAGGACAGATCGATGTGGATCCCGTCATCCTGCTTCGTGATGCGGGTGAAGCGCCCTTCGTGCCAGTGCAGCGGGAAATCTTCTCCGCGTAGCGGCAGGAAGCCGGTGACGCCGGGCGTCAGCACGATGGCGTCGTCGTCCGGCGTGTATCGCGAAAGCTGATCGGTGAGCCAGTCCCGATGCTGCTGCAGGAAGCGATCGCCAGAGACGAGGCTGGCGCGCCAGGGCAGCGTAAGTCGCACACCGCGCTCGTCGACGCTCAGCTTCAAGCGTTTGGCGCGCGGGTCGCGGACGCGCTGAACGTCCAGCCGGCGACCGTCCTGCAATTCGAGCGCCACCGTGTCGCGTTCGACGCTGCGGGGCGTGCGGGCAATCAGGCGGCGTAGAGGCAGGAGCATGGCCCCGCATTGTAAAGCGGCCGTCACGCGCCTGCCCCCAGGCAAGCGCGTGGCGGTGGGCTTAGCGGGCGCCGCTCAGATCGCCATAGCTCTGGAACAGCGGGGCTTGGCGGAAGAACGCGACCGTGTCATACGGGAGGTTGGCCTGCTCCGTGGGGGCCGCCGTGTAGACCGCCTCGACGCGCGGATTGGCGCGATGGGCGATACGCTGGTTTGCCTGGCGCTGCCAGCGGGCCAGCAGGCGTTCACAACGCAGGGCGAGAGCTTCCGGATCCCGATGATCCGCGAAAGCCGTATCGGAGCACTGGCGTGCGAACTTCTGACCGGCTTCGGTCATGGTGCCTGGGACGGTCAGCGTCCGGGCGTCCGGCTGGGCGAGTACCGGAGTGGAAAACAGGAGGGCGGAGAACACGACGGATAGTGAAATCAGTTTCATGGAGGCTCCTGGATGAATGGATGCAAACGCTGCTTGCGGGGCGAGCGTTCCAATCAGATACGACGAAGGGGCACGAAGTGTCGCGGCCCCCTGAGTCAGAACGAGCGCTACCGCGCCGCTGCGTTAGGCGGTGGCGGATAGATCGCAATGCCTCGGGGGGCGCCAAACTGCACTTTGCCGGCAGAGGGCTGCTGCGAGCGACCCGCTGCTTCCACACGCCATTGGGCAAGCAGGCGGGCACAGCGCTCGGCACGATGGCGGGGATCGGCTGCCTCGGCGAAGGCCCTGTCGTCGCACTTTGCCAGGAAGGTCTTGCCGGACGAGGTGAGCGTGCCCGGCAACTCCAGGACCGGTGCCGTGTTTCCTGCAGCGTGTGCGGAGGCCGCGCTGAGCGCGGTGGCGAGGGCTACTGCAACAAGCGACATCGACTTCATCGAGCGTCTCCTTGTGGTAGGTCACTCGCTCAACGTACTCCGCATTACGGCGCGGAGCAATCGAGCCGCGCTGTCAGTCCGCCTTGCTGAGCTTCAGTGCGTGCTCGAGCACCAGGAACAGCCGCTTCAGCTCGCCCGCCATCAACGCGAAGCGCGCATCGAGCTCGGCGCGCAGGTCGTCGTGCTCGGTGTTCTCCAACTGGTCGACCGCGCCATCGAGGAACTTCAGCTTGCGCACGATCAGGTCCTCGCCGAGGACGAACGACACGTGGTCGTCCAGCACCAGCGCGAGCTTGGTGACCTGTTTGCCGGCTTCCAGGTGCTTGGCGATCTCGTCGCTCTGGAGTTCCTGGTTCTGGCACTTCACCACCGCGCCGCCTTCCATCGCGTCCTTGAGCTCGCATTCCTCGCCCAGCGACAGACCTTCCGGCAGCGGTTCGCCGGCGATCCAGCCGGTAAGCACGCTGCGCGGCGCGACTTCCGCGTTGAGGGGCAGGGCGGGGAAGCTGCCGAGCGCGCGACGCACTTCGGAGACCACGTTCTCGCCGGTCTTGCGCGAAGATGCGTCGACGGCGATGAAGCCGTGCTCCAGGTCGATCAGCGCGTCGGTGCGCGAGGGTTTCACGAACGCCCGCGGCAACAGTTCGTGCAGCAGGTCGTCCTTCAGGCGCTTGCGGGTCTTGCCGCCCGGCTTGCGCCCTTCTTTCTCTTCGATTTCCAGCAGCTTCTTCTGCAGCAGGTCGTTGACCACCGCGCCCGGAAGGATCTTGTCCTCGCCACCGACGCTCAACCAGATCGCGTCGTTGATGCGATGGGACAGCGCTTCTTCGCCACGGCCGAACGGCGAGATGAACCCGCGCGAAGACAGCTCGAGCGGGCCGACGGGCTTGAGCGCGGCTTCGGGGAGTAGTTCGTCGAGCTGGGAGAAATCGAGGGAGGTCGGGAAGCGGAACAACGTGAGATTGCGAAAGAACATCGACTATCCAGGAAGGAGAAAGATCACTCCGCCCGCCGAGATGCGGGTGGATCGGAACGGATGGGTTACAGCGGTGCTTCGCCGTCGGCGTTCGGCTCGCCCGCCAGCCAGGCATGCGCGTCCGGCAGTGCGGCGCCATCGCGATGGCCCAGCGACAGGAAATCGAACAGCTTCGGATCGGAGAGCTGCGAGGGGCGGATATCGCCCAGCGCGCGCGCGATGGTCTCGATGCGGCCGGGCGTCTCGCGCTCCCAGGCGTCCATCATCTTCTTGACCTGCTTGCGCTGCAGGTTCTCCTGGCTGCCGCACAGGTTGCAGGGGATGATCGGGAACGCCTTGGCCTCGGCGTACGCGGCGATGTCGTCCTCGCGGACATAGGCCAACGGACGGATCACCACGTGCTTGCCGTTGTCCGACAGCAGCTTGGGCGGCATGCCCGACAACTTGGCGTGGAAGAACATGTTGAGGAAGAACGTCGCCACCAGGTCGTCGCGGTGGTGGCCCAGCGCGATCTTGGTGAAGCCGTTTTCCTCGGCGTAGCTGTACAGCGAGCCGCGGCGCAGGCGCGAGCACAGCGAGCACATGGTCTTGCCTTCCGGAATCACCCGGCTGACGACCGAATAAGTGTCCTGCTCGATGATGTGGAAGGGCACGCCGACGCGTTCCAGGTACTCCGGCAGCACGTGCTCCGGGAACCCGGGCTGTTTCTGGTCCAGGTTCACCGCCACCAGCTCGAAGCGCACCGGCGCCTTCTTCTGGAGCTGCAGCAGGATGTCCAGCATCGTGTAGCTGTCCTTGCCGCCGGACAGGCACACCATCACCTTGTCGCCGTCCTCGATCATGCCGAAGTCGGCGATCGCCTGGCCGACCTGGCGGCGCAGGCGCTTGGCCAGCTTGCCCTGCTCGTGCACGGCGCGGCGCGGATCGGCGGCCGGACGGCGCAGGACGGGGTCGGGAAGGGGCAGGACGGTGCTCATGGCGTCATTGTACCGGGGCGCGGTGACGGCCTCGGCGCGGGCGGTGTACGCTCGCCGGGTGGACGCCAGCAACCCCTCCGACATCGCCCATAAGATCGCCGAACTCCGCGTGGAGCACCGGGACCTCGACGACGCCATCGCGCGCCTGGTCGACGATACCGAGTCCGACGAGGTGGCCATCAAGCGACTCAAGAAGCGCAAGCTCTGGCTCAAGGACTGCATCGCGCGGCTCGAAAGCGCGCTGATCCCGGACGAGCCCGCCTGACCCTGCAAGCGGCCCCATCGCTGGCCGAATCTGACGTGGCGCGTCACCCGAAGACGGTCCGATGCCCGCCTCTCCGGCGCCCCACTCGCGCCAAGTGACTGAAAAGCCGGACGCGACCGCCGTTGCGCCGCTGCCGAGGCGCGTTGCCGCATAGTTGGCCCGATGCTTGCTTCAGTCATGGATGTGGGGGTTTTCCCTACGACCACGACCGTATGCCGTCCTGCCGGCGCCACGGTTCCCAACGACGAGCCATGCGCGCCCCACGCGCCGTGGCGAGGGAGCGGCATGGAGCAGGACAAACCTTTCAGTCACCGCGTGGATCCGCGCCTGCGCGACACGCTGGCGGTGGCCGGCTCCGCGGAGGAAGCGACGGCGGGACTGGGCCTGCGGGTGCGGCGCATTCCGCCGGGTGACCCATTGGGCGATGTCCCGCGCCTGCGTCGCGAGGTGTACTTCCACGAACAAGGCCAGGCCGGCGACCGTAGCAAGCGCGTCACCGACGGGCTCGACATCTGCGGTACGACGTTGTCGGTGGAGAAGGGCGCGCATGCCATCGCTACCCTGCGACTGCACGACTTCTCGCCGCTCGCCGTCCAGGTGGAGTACGGCAGCCTGTTCCAGATCGACGCGTTTGCACGGACCTGGCCGCTGGCGCAGGTCGCCGTCGGCACGCGCTTCGCCGTGCAGGCCGACCAGCGCAGCAAGGCGGTGGTGGACCGGTTGATGGAGGACGCCTACCGATGGGCGCAGGAGGCGCGCATCCAGTTCTGCCTGCTGGCCTGCGAGCCGTTCCTGCATGACGTGTTCGAGCACTACGGATTCCGCGAATACCTGCCGCCGGCGATCCTCCCGGGCGGCGTGGACCTGCTGCGCATGGTGCTGGTGCTGGACGACGAACCGCACCTGTCCGAGTGCGGCTCGCCCCTGCATCGTCTGGTCCGGGACCCCGCGCGCGCGCTGCCCGCGAAGGCGTGGCTCGCGCGCAGTTTCAACCTCGGCGACTGAGGGGCTTCAGTCCTGCGTGGGCGCCGGTTCGGCCGGACGCGCGGCCTCGGGGCTGACCTTCTCGATGGTGTGGCGCAGTTCGCGGCCCAGGATCGCCTTGGCGTCGCGCGCCCAGGCATCCAGGCGTTCGTCGAACAGCAGCTTGCTGTTCTCGTCCGGCCACACCAGCTTCAGCTCGCGCAGTTTCTGGATGAAGCTGCGGAACAGGCTCTTGTCGAAGAATTCGGGCGCCGCCGGTGCGTACAGCAGGCTGAGGCGTTGCGCCGCCTGCTGGCACAGGCTCTCCAGTTCGGCTGCGCCCAGCGTGCCCGGACCGTTCTTCACCAGCACCGAGATGGCGATGTAGTAGCGCTCGAACGCCTGCTGCAGCGAATGCCCGATCGCACGCAGGCGGAACACCTCGTCGGTCTGGCCGGCGCTACGGGCGAGGATGCCGCCATCGTCCTCGTTGACTTGTTGCAACAGCCCCTCGCGGATGAACACCTCGATCGTGCGCTCCATGCGCTCGGCGAATTCGTCCTCCGTCCACGGCAGGAACAGTTCCTCCTGCAGGAACGGATACAGCGTGCGGCCCAGGCGGAGCACGCCGGCGCGGCTCATGCGACGGTTGTTCTGGAAGCAGCACGCGATCCACGATGACGCCGTGAACAGGTGGATCACGTTGTTGCGGTAATAGCTGAGCAGCACGGCGGTGTCGCCGTCCACGCTCAACACGTCGCCCAGCGGATGCTTGATCCGCTGCAGCATGTTGATTTCCTCGGCGTGCGCGATGATCCGTTCCGGCGAGTGCGGCGTAACGGTCACGCGATCCGAGTAGGGCAGTTCGGCCAGCAACGTCTTCGACAGTTCGATCTGCGCGATCAGGTCGGTCTCGCCCATCGCATGCTTCGGCGTGGACAGCAGCGCCAGCGCGAGCAGGTTGATGGGGTTCACGTCCGCGGCGCGGTTGATGTTGACGTGGATCTGCTGGGCCAGGGCATCGACGGTGTCGGACAGCCAGGCCGGCTTCTCTTCTTCGCCGACCGGTTGCCCGTCCCACGCCGGCGCGTGCGTGGCGAGCGCGTCGTTGAGCAGGATCGGCTCGCCGAAGTTCACCACCACCTGGCCGTAGTTCTGCCGCAGCACCTTGGGGATGCCCCACAGCACGGCCCAGATGGATTCCTTTTCCTTCGGCCGGCCGCTCAACTCGTCCAGGTAGCTGGTGCCTTCCAACAGCTTCTCGTAGCCGATGTAGACCGGCTGGAACAGCACCGGCTTACGCGGCTGGCGCAGGAAGGCGCGCACCGTCATCGAGATCATCCCGCCCTTCGGCGCCAGCAGGCGGCCGGTGCGCGAGCGTCCGCCTTCGATGAAGTACTCCAGCGAGTAGCCGCCTGAAACGAGCTGCGCGACGTACTCGGTGAATACCGCCGAATACAGCGGGTTGCCACGGAAGCTGCGGCGCATGAAGAACGCGCCGCCCTTGCGCAGCAGCGTGCCCACCACCGGCAGGTTGAGGTTGATGCCGGCCGCGATGTGCGGCGGCACGATGCCGCGTTCGTACAGCAGGTACGACAGCAGCAGGTAGTCCATGTGGCTGCGGTGGCAGGGCACGTAGACCACTTCATGGCCGGGCGCAGCCTGCTTGAACTTGTCCAGGTGGTGGACCAGCACGCCGTCGTAGATCTGGTTCCAGACGTGGCTCAGCAGGAAGCTGGCCGAGCGCACCACCGGATTGGAATAGTCGGCGGCGATTTCCCACGCGTACGCGTGCGCCTTCTTCCACGCGTCCTCGGGCTTGGACTTGTCGCGCTTGGCCTGTTCGGCGATGGCTTCCTTCACCGGATCGGACGCGAGCACCTGATCCACCAGCAGGCGGCGGGTGGACAGGTCGGGGCCGATGATGGCTTCGCGGATGCGGTGGAAGTGCGTGCGCAGGACGCGCGACAGCTTGCGCACCGTGCGTTCGGGTTCCAGGCCTTCATCCACCGTGCCCCGCAACGACACCGGCGGCGCGAAACGCACGATGGTGCCGCGGCCGTTGAGCAGGATCGCCAGCAGGCGGCGGAAGCGGCCGACGATGGCCCAGTTCTCCGAGAACAACACCGAGAACCAGCCGCTCTGCTTGTCCGGCGCGCGGCCGACGAAGATCGAGACCGGCACCAGCTGCACGTCCAGTCCCGGGTTGGCGCGATGCGCCTGCAGGAGCTTGGCGAGCGAGCCCGAATGGGTCTTGGCGCTGACCTGGTCGGGGATCAACGTACTGGCGTTGCGGCGCGACAGCGCCACGTAGGCACGCTTGCGACCCAGCGGATTGCCGGGGACCGGTAGCGGCAGCAGCGGCGAGGGCAGGCCGGCGTCGCGACAGGCCCGGTCGAGGATCAGGGCGTTGGAAAGACCGTAGTCCTCCAGTACGTAGCAGATCGGGCGCGTGTCCAGCAGGTCGCCGGGCGTCGCCGGTTCGATCGACAGCGCCAGCCAGGGATCGGCCAGGCGGCTCAGCAGTCGTGCCCACAGCGGGCGCTTGGCCTGGCGTGTCGGCGCCGGCGGTGTCATCGGCGCGCCGGCTGTCAGCGGTGCATCGCCATCGGCATGGGTTCCGGAGCCAGGCGCGGCATCGGCCGCCGGCTTCTTGTCCAGGGGCGTCGGCGCCGAGGCGTCCGGGAACGGCAGGGGATTCTGTTCAGGCATCGGCCGCATTATGGCGCACGCCCATGGGCGGCTGGAAAGCGGTTACAGGTGCCAACGGGCGCCGATCATCTGCTGGCGATCCTCACCCGCATGTCGGGCCGCCCCTGCAAGCTATTGATATTAAAGGAGTGAGTGGCTCGGCGCCCCTGCGGACGCTCATCTTGTCGATGTGTTGCCGTTCTCGGCGGGCTCGGGCGGGGTCACGGGTGGGGACGCCTCGGGTGCTGCGTCGGCCTGGACGGCCGCCAGTGCATCTTCGGCATGCCGCAGGTAGTCGGTCAGGTACCAGTGCTTCCCCCGGCGCTCCAGGCTGACCACGGTGTCGATCTCCCGCTCGCCAAGCGGGTAGTGGATGCGGACCGTCGCAGTGTCGCCCTGTTGCTGGACCAGGCCGGTGCGCAGGTCGGCGAAGGTGGTGTCCAGCGGCAGCCCGTAGCGGGCGAAGGTCGCCTTGGTCTCGATGAAGAGCGGTGTCAGCCGCTGCAGGCTGCCCTGCATGCCGGCTTTGGAGAGGGCCTCGTTTGACGCCAGGCCGCTGCGCCGGGCCGCCGGGGCGAGCTTCGTCAGCGTCGCACGGGCCAACGCGGGATCGCCCAACGGCGCCTGCTGCGCCCAGTCGCTGAGGGCAGCGATGACCTGCGCGTAGTGATCGCGCTCTTCCTGGGTGTAGTCGCCCTCGTTCTTCACGTACTGGACGCCGAACAGGCCCAGCGTGCGCGCGGCTTCGCGCAGATCACGGTCCTGGCGCGCGAACTGACGGTCGAAGCTGCGTTGCAGAGTGCGTTCGGCGTCCTTCGCCGACAGCGCGGCCAGCGTCGGCACCAGCTTGTCCTCCAGCGGTAGTTCGCTGAGCGGCCACCGGGCCTCGCCCCGGCGCCAGGCCGTCTCCAGCCGGGCGTGCATGTCCGGCGGCACGGCATCGCGGGCGAAGGCGACCAGGTCGTTGCGCTGCAGGTGCGAGGCGAGTTGGCGCACGGCGGCCGCGGGCTCGCTGGCGGCGCCGGCGAGCTCATCGGGTTCGCGTTTCTTGCAGCCGGCCAGCAGGACGAGCGACAGCCCGAGGGCTGCCAGCACGCGCAGGACGGACGCGGACGGCTTCGGCTTCATGCAGTGACTCCCCAGTCGCCCCGCATCTTCGCGGGCGGCGCCGGGAGCGGCAAGCATGGCCGTCGCAAGTCGGCGGTCGTCGGGCAATAAAAAAGGGGACCCGGTGTCTTGCGACGCCGCGGGTCCCCTGAAATCCGGCCGAAACCGGAGGACGAAGTGTTGTGGCACATCTCCGGCCCGAAGGCCGGATGCGCACAGCCTACCTGCGCCCGAATGCTAAGGCAATACCTGAAATAACTTTGTATAAGTTATTGATTTTAATTGATAGCGCCTGCGATCTCGGTCTGGATCGCCTCGGCCGCGGCCTTCGGATCGGCCGCCTTGCTGATCGGCCGGCCCACCACGATGGCGTCGGCGCCCAGCGCGAAGGCCTCGGCCACGCCCACCGTGCGCTTCTGGTCGTCGCCCACTGGGCCGCCCGGGCGGATGCCGGGACAGACGATGGAGAAGCCCGTGCCCGTGGCGGCGCGGATCATGCCGGCCTCCTGGCCTGAGCAGATAACGCCGTCGATCCCCGCAGCCTGTGCGGCAAGCGCGCGTTGAACGACGATGTCGGCCGGTTCGCCGCCATTGATGCCCATGGCGCGCAGATCGCCGCCATCCATCGAGGTCAGCACGGTCACCGCGAGCAGGCGCAGGTCGCCCTCGCGCGCGGTGGCGGCCGCTTCCATCATCCCCGCATGCCAGCCGTGGATGGTCGCGTAGGTCACCGGCCAACGAGACAGCCCGCGGATCACCCCGGCCACGGTGGCGGGAATGTCGAAGAACTTCAGGTCGACGAACACCCGCTTGTCGCGGCGGGCGAGCTCGTCCAGCACGGTGAAGTAGTCGCCGCTGGCGAGCAGCTCCATGCCGATCTTGTAGAACTGCACGGCGTCGCCCAGCCGGTCGACCCACGCCAGCGCGTCGGCACCGGACGGCGCGTCCAGCGCGAAGATCAGGCGCTCGCGCGCTGTCAGGGCGACCGGGTGCCGGCTCACGGTGCGTAGTCCAGCGCGTCGCGCTTGGCCTGGGTGCGTGCGGCGGCCGGCTGGTCCCAGGCGTTGTTGAACAGCGCGGGTTCCCACGAACCGTAGGTCGGGTTGGGCAGCATCCACCAGCGCTCGCCGAACCAGTCGTCGTATTCGTCGAACAGCGCCTGGCGTCCGTCACGCGTGTTGGCTTCCACCTGGACGAAGTCGCCGATCTGGTCGCCGAACTGCATCAGCACGCGGTACTGCTGCCCTGCCAGGCGGCGGCGGCAGTTCTTCTCGGAGCCGTTCTGCTCGCAGCCGTCCAGCACCGTGCCCAAGCCGAGGAACACGCTCTCGTCCGCCACCGGCAGGCCGGCTTCGCGCAGGTTGGCCAGCGTCGCTTCCTTCAGGTGCACGGCGCGGTTGGAGATGTACAGGATGGTGACGCCCTTCGCAGCGGCGGCCTTGGCGAAATCCACCACGCCCGGCAGCGGCTTGGCCTTCTTCTCGGCCACCCACTGGTCCCAGCTGATTTCGTCGTATTCCTTGCCATCGCGGATCAGGCGCGCCTGGTAAGGCGAGTTGTCCAGTACGGTTTCGTCGACATCCATCACCACCGCGGGCTTCAGGCCCGTGGCGGCGTTGCCGCGTTCGGCGGGGACCAGCGCGTCCCAGTTCTTTTCCTTCAGCGCCACGTCGAGGTGGTCGGCGGCGGCACGGAAGGTCTGGGTGGTGATCGCGCGGTACTCGACCGACGTCTGCACCCACGCCACGGCATTGAGGTTGTCGTGCGTGCCGGTCGGCTTGGTGGCGGTCGGCGTCGCGGGCGCGGCGGCATCGGCCGGTGCGGCGGCGGGCTCGGTGCGCTTGCACGCGGACAGGGTCAGCAACGAAGCCGCCAGGCCGGCGGCGAGCAGGGAAACGCGCATGGGAGATCCGGTCTTCAAAGTGCAGGAATTCTAGCCGACCGGTGTTACACGCGTCGTTCGGCGGCATGGCGTGCGCGGGTTATCCTGCCGGCCCCTGCCAGATGCCACCGCTCCCATGGACGACACGACCATCGTGCTGAACGCCGCCGAGGCCCGCCTGCTGGGCTGCCTGATCGAGAAGGAAGCCACCACGCCGGAGACCTATCCGCTGACGATCAACGCCGCGCAGTCGGCCGCCAACCAGAAGACGGCGCGCGAGCCGGTGATGGCGCTGGACCCGGGCGCGGTGAACCACGCGCTGCGCCAGCTGGAGCAGAAGGGTTTGGCGAAGCAGGTGTTCTCCTCGCGCGCTGAGCGTTACGAGCACCGCACGGCGGCGTGCTTCGGCATTCCGCAACAGCAAGCGGTCTTGCTGGGACTGCTGCTGCTGCGCGGCGCGCAGACGGTGCATGAGTTGCTCGCGCGCAGCGAGCGCTTGTTCAAGTTCGCAGATGCCGATGACGTGCGCCATCACCTCGATCGCCTGATCCAGCGCGAGCCCGCGCTTGCCTTGCAGATCCCGCGTGGTCCCGGCCAGCGCGAGGACCGTTACGTACACCTGTTGAGCGGTCCCGTGGATGTGGCCGCCATCGCGGCGCGGCTGCCTGCCTCGCCGGGAGGCGAGCCGGTCAACGCGGAACTCGAAGCGCGCGTCGCCGCACTGGAAACCGAGATGGCCTTGCTGCGTGGGCAGGTGGAACAGTTGCTAAGCGATCGTGTCGGCTGAGCATGGGCATAGGCATGGACTGGATGCTCGCGGTGGACAACCCGCAGGCGTTGGCCGCGTTTCCCGCCGGTGTCGGCGTGCTGCCGGTGGACCTGCACGAAGTGATGCTGCATCGCGATGGTCCCAGCGCGCGCCTGCGCTTCGACCTGGCCGTCGTGCCCGACCCGTTGCCGCCGCGTTGGGATAAGGAGGCCAATCGTACGCAGGTGCGCCTGGCCTGTTTCGGCGTCCGGGATTTCGCACTGACGGGCTTCGACACGCTGATCGCAGGGCAACTCACCGCGCGACGCGTGGACGATGCATGGGAGGTCACGTTCATCGCCACCGGTGTCGTGCTGCGCATGCAGGCCTTGTTGCTGCGGGTGGAATCCTTGTCCGGCTACCTGCGTTCCGGCGAAGACGACTGAGCGCGTCAGCGCTTCTCTTCCATCAATCCGACGAGATTGCCATCCGGATCGCGCAGGAAACCGGTCCACAGTGCATGGTCCGGCATGCGCGCGGCGAGCTGGGGCGCGCGTTCCTCGGTGGCGCCGCGAGCGACGAGCGCGGCCTGTGTGGCCTCGATGTCCTGCACGCTGAAGTAGAGGATCGAGTTGGCGCCCACCGCGCCTGCGCCCTGCGGCGTGGTCAGCATCACGCGGATGCCGCCGGCGTCCAGGAATGCCAGCGTCGGCGCGGGTTGGAACAGGAAGGCCAAACCGAGGGCATCACGGTAGAAGGTCAGCGCGGCGTCGACGTCGCTCACGGTGATGGCGATCTGACGGATGGTGGAGAGCATCGTGGTCATCGCGGAACCTCCGGCAGGATCAGGTCGGTCGACGGCTGCTGCGCAGCAGGAACAGGCTGCCGATCAGGGTGCCGACCAGCGATGCCGCCAGCCCCAACGCCGACGCGATCAGCAGTTCGCGAGGCCACGACACCGGCGTGCCGGCGGTGTCGCCGACAAACATCCGCAGCAGCACCGCTACGGGTGCTGCTGCGGCGATCAGCAGCCAGAGCGAAACGAAGCGCCCGGTGCCGAAGGCCCGCAGCATCATTGCGACCACGGCGATCGCGGCGAGGCCGGGTCCGTAGAACGCGCCGGGCAAGGCCGTCATCGCCGAGGGCGCCCGCCAGTACGGGAAGCCAACGCCGACCAGGGCGATCAGGAAACCCACCAGCCACCAGATCCGGCTGTTGCGCGTCATTGTCTGTGCTCCCGTGGATGCCGGCCAAGCGTACCGCGTCGCGCGCGGCGTGGGCACGACTTCAGTCGAACATCGCCTGGATGGCGGCCAGCCCCGCGCTGGCGCGCTCCTTCTTGCGTTCTGCATCGGCAACCGGATCGGCGCCGTCGCGTTGCAGTTCGTCGGCGGGCAGTTCGTCGATGAAGCGGCTGGGTTGAAGTCGCAGGCGTTCGCCGAAGCGACGCGTCTCGCGGTTGTGGCTCAGCCAGAGCTGCAGCTTGGCGCGGGTAATGCCCACGTACATCAGGCGACGCTCTTCCTGCAGGTTGCCTTCCTCGACGCTCGTCTCGTGCGGCAGCGTGCCGTCTTCGCAACCGACGATGAAGACGTACGGAAATTCCAGGCCCTTGGCGGCATGCAGGCTCATCAGGCGCACCTGGTTGCCGCCGTCGTCCTTGTCGTTG
Organism: Pseudoxanthomonas sp. YR558; assembly: GCF_900116385.1. Lineage (NCBI taxonomy): Bacteria > Pseudomonadati > Pseudomonadota > Gammaproteobacteria > Lysobacterales > Lysobacteraceae > Pseudoxanthomonas > Pseudoxanthomonas sp. YR558. The sequence goes on from NZ_FPCI01000001.1 coordinate 2,477,321, forward strand.
CGCGACAACAACGCGAGTTGCGCGGCGAGATCGCCGGCCGAACTGCCGCGCGGTCCGCCTTCGAACCAGTCCGCCAGCTCATCCAGGTTGGCGCGGCGACGCTGGAACGAAGCTTCATCCTTGCATTGCGAGCGCAGGTCGGCCAACAAGCCGGAGCGTTCGCTAAGCCGACGCACGAGGTCGGCCGGCGGCAATTCCTCCGCATGCCGGCGCAGATCGCGCAGGATGTCGACGAAGGCGCTCAATCCATTGGCGGCGCGTGGCGAGAGCGCCTTCAGCGCGCCCATCGATTCGGCGGCGCGCGACAGCGGCAGGTGCGCGTGCTGCGCCATCTCGGCGAGTTTGGCCAGCGAGGTGGCGCCGACCTCGCGCTTGGGCGACTGCACCGCGCGCAGGAACGCCGCATCGTCGTCGGGATTCACCAACAGGCGCAGCCAGGACAGCGCGTCCTTCACTTCCTGGCGCTCCAGGAACGCGGTGCCGCCGGTCAGGTGATACGGGATGCGCAGTAGCTGCAGCGCCTTCTCCAGCGCGCGCGACTGGTGGTTGCCACGGAACAGGATGCAGAAGTCGCTCCACGCCGCGCTCTTCGACGCGTGCACGAACGAGATCTCGGCCGCGACCTTCTCCGCCTCGTGCTCATTGTCGCGGCATTCCCAGACGCGGATGCGCTCGCCGTCGGCCTGGTCGCTCCACAGCTTCTTGGGGTGCTCGTGCGGATTGTTGGCGATCAGCGCATTGGCTGCGCGCAGCACGCGATTGCTGCAGCGGTAGTTCTGTTCGAGCTTGACGATCTGCAGCGCCGGATAATCCTTCGCCATCTGCAGCAGATTGTCCGGATTGGCGCCGCGCCAGGCGTAAATGCTCTGATCGTCGTCGCCCACGCAGGTGAAATCGCCGCGATCGCCGGCGATCGCCTTCAGCAGGCGGTATTGCGCGTCGTTGGTGTCCTGGCATTCGTCTACCAGCAGGTAGCCGATCCGCTCACGCCATGCCGCCGTGATCTCCGGGTTGTTCTCGAGCACCTGCACCGGCAGGCGGATCAGGTCGTCGAAGTCGACGGCGTTGAACGTGGTCAATCGGTCCTGGTAGCGCTGGTACAACAGCGCCGCTTCCTTCTCGCGGTTGGTGCGTGCCTCGGCCAAGGCCTCTTCGGGCGAGAGGCCGGCGTTCTTCGCGCGCGAGATCAGGTTCTTCGCCATCTCGACATCGTCGGGCTTGGCGCCGTACATCAGGTCCTTGACCTGCGCGCTGGCGTCGTCGGCGTCGAAGATGGAGAACCCGCGCTTCAGGCCCACCGCGGCATGTTCGATCTGCAGGAACTTCAGCCCCAGCGCGTGGAAGGTGCAGATCGTCAGACCTTCGGCCGCGTCGCCCTTGATCCGCTTGGCCACGCGTTCGCGCATTTCCTTGGCGGACTTGTTGGTGAAGGTGATCGCTGCGATCCGTCGCGCCGGGAAGTGGTTGCCGGCGATCAGGTGGGCAATCTTTTCCACGATCACGCGCGTCTTGCCGCTGCCGGCGCCCGCAAGCACCAGCAGGGGCCCCTTGCTGTGAAGGACGGCGGCGCGTTGGGGGGGGTTGAGACCGTGCATGGGAAGTACGAGTGCGTAGGCCATCAGTTTACAGACAACGGCGCGCGGCTTCTCCTAGCATGCAGTTCATTCCCGCCGAAGAATGCAGGTACGCGACATGAACGCCTTCAGAAGCCTTGTGCTTGCGGTCACCCTGGGCCTGGTGGCTGTGCCGGCGGTCGCACAGGAGGCGAAGATCGATCCGGCGGTACTGACCGAAGGTTTCCTCGCCGCCCATCCGGACCTGCGTTGGCGCGCCGAGGGTGTCAGGTCGTATGAGAAGAAGGACTACGCCGCGGCGTTGGCCGAACTCGAGCGCGCGGCGTACTACGGCGACAAGCCTGCGCAGGCGATCATCGCGGAGATGTACTGGAGCGGCACCGGGGTCGCAGCAGATCGTGCGCTCGCCTATATCTGGATGGATATCGCGGCGGAGCGTCTGTATCACGATTTCCTCGTGCGTCGGGAAGGCTTCTGGCGTGCGCTGAGCGAGGCAGAGCAACGCGACGCGATCGCGCGCGGACAGGCGCTGCTGGCCGAATACGGCGATGACGCGGCCAAGCCACGCCTGGAGAAGGTATTGCGGCGCGAAATGCGGCGTGTGACCGGTAGCCGGGTCGGCTTCGTTGGCAATCTCACCATCATCCCCCAGACCGGTCCGATGGCGGGCACCGGCATGACGCTGAGTGGCGACGAATACTACGCACCCAAGTACTGGCAGCCCGAAAAGTACTGGCAATTGCAGGACGCGATATGGAAAGCCCCATTGAAAGGCCGCGTGAGGGTCGGTGACGTGGAGACGGTCGAGCCCGAGCCGGCAAGGTAGACTGCCCCTACGAAGCGCAGCAGGGAAGCGAGCGAATGGATCATGGGCGAAAGGGCGGGCGGCTTGCCTGGCATGTGCTGACGTTGTCGTGGGGGTTGGCAGGGATGGCATCCGCACAGGAATCCACAACGCCACTGTCGCGCAAGGAACAGCTCACATTGAGCAGCCAGACCTTCCTTGATGCCCATCCGGACATGAAGCACCGCAAGCTCGGATGGGATGCCTATGCGGAGGGGAACGTTGCGCTCGCGCGCGCCGAGTTCCTGAAGGCGGCCTGGTACGGCGACAAGCCTTCGCAAGCGATGCTGGCGGAAATGGACTGGAAGGGTGAGGGCGCGGGCGCGGATCGCGCGTCGGCGTACATCTGGGCAGACATCGCGGCAGAGCGTGGCTATGCCGTGTTTGTCGGCGTGCGCGAACGCTACTGGCATGCACTGGACGCCGCCGAGCAAGCGCGCGCATTGCGGGACGGTCCGGCACGCGTTGCAGAGTACGGTGATGGTATCGCCCGCGGCCGCCTTGAGGTGCACATGCGGCGCCGCCTGCGCGACATCGCGTGGTCGTCGAGGACTGTCGCGCCTCCGCGCGAAATCAGGCTCTACGACAACCACGGCCATGAAACGAGGATCGACGGAAGCCGATTTTTCTCGCCCACCTTCTGGGATCCGGAGAAGTATCGGGCCTGGCAGGACGCCCAGTGGCGCGCGCCCCGGGAAGGCAAGGTGGACGTGGGAGACGTCGAACAGGTGGAACCGACCGAAGCGAAGTAACGGAGAGGTCAGCGGCTTACAATGGGCGCATGGCCAAGCTCTATTTCTACTACTCGGCGATGAATGCCGGGAAGACCACCACCCTGCTGCAATCGGCGCACAACTACCGTGAGCGCGGGATGCGGGTGGTGATCCTCACCCCGCGGCTGGACGATCGCGCCGGCGCCGGCGTGGTCGCTTCGCGCATCGGCTTGCGTGCCGATGCGGTGGCATTCGAGCGCGATGACGATCTCGAGCGCTGGATCCGCGACGATATCGCGGCCCACGGCAAGCTCGACTGCGTGCTGGTGGACGAGGCGCAGTTCCTCAGCCGCGCCCAAGTGTGGCAGCTCAGCGAAGTGGTGGATGCCTTACGTATTCCCGTGCTCTGCTACGGCCTGCGCACCGACTTCCGTGGTGAACTGTTCGAAGGCAGCCAGTACCTGTTGGCCTGGGCCGACGAGATGAGCGAAATCAAGACCATCTGCCACACCGGCAAGAAAGCGATCATGACGGTACGCGTCAACGAGCAGGGCCTCGCCGTGCAGGAGGGTCCGCAAGTCGAGATCGGCGGCAACGAGCGCTACGTTTCGGTGAGTCGCGCCGAGTTCAAGAAGATCGCGCGTGGGGAAGGTCGTATCGAAGCGTTGCAGCCAGGCCTGCCGCTGGAGTGAACCAGCTCAACGGCAGGCCACGCGCAGGTCGGTGACCTCGCGCGGGATGATGCCGCCGTCGGGCAGCGCGGCGCGCAGCTCGCCAGCGAGGGCATCGAGTTCGCGACGCGCGCGCTCCTTCTCGCCCATCCTGCAACGTGCCTCTGCCTGGTAAGCGCGGGCCAGCCAGCGCAGTTTTGGCGCTTCGCTGCCGGCGCCTTCGTGGAGCGCAAGCGCTTCCAGCGGGGCTATGGCATCTTGCGGGCGACCCAGCCGGGTCAAGTGACGCGCCATCGACAGCTCCGCGAACCACGTGCGCGGGTGGTCCGGGCCGAAGCCGACCCGAGTCAGGCGCACCGCGCGGTCGAACCGCTCTGTGGCACCGGCGAGGTCGCCTTTCGAAGCCAGCACCTCGCCGATCATGCGATCCGTCTCGCCGATCAGGGCATGGCTGGCGCCGATCGTGGAGACCCGCATCTCGCGTGATTCCTCGAGCGCTGCCAACGCTTCGTCGTATCGGCCCGCGCTGTGCAGCACCATGCCGTAGTTGAAGAGGCCGCCCGGCAGGATCTGCAAGCTCTCGTTCGCCCGCCAGATGCCCACCGCCCGTGCAACGTCGCGCACCGCGGTGTCGTAGTCGCCGCGTTCCCACGCGATGATGCCCATCGAGTTCCAGCTCGATGCCGCATCGCGGTGATTGGGTCCGAGTGATTCCAAGGTCATCGCGTGCAGGCGCCGCAGCTCGGCATCGGCCTCCACCAAGTGCCCAAGATCGACCTGCACGGCGGCGATGTGCCGGCGAAGGGCTTGCGTCAGGGGATGGCGCGGCCCGTGGATGTCTTCCGCCAGTTCACGCGCGCGCTGGAACGAGGCCAGCGCCGCGTCGGTCTCGCCGCGATTGCGGTACAGCAGCGCAAGGCTGCGCTGGATCTCCACCGCCAGCGGGTGGCGCGCGTAACCGTGCGCCTGCAGGTGCGCCAGTGCGGCGCGATAACCACGGACACCTGAATCGGCGTTGCCGAGCTCGACATCCAGCTGTGCCAGGTCGCGCAGGTTCTCCGCCACGCCGGCTTCGTCCTTGAGGTTCCGGCGGATCGTCAGTGAACGGTCGAACATCTGCCGCGCCACCTGTTTCTCGCCGGCGTCGGCGCGGCAGCGACCGTTCTGCGACTGGAATTCCGCTACCGGCAAGGGCAGTCGCGACTGCAAGGTCGCCAGGCGCGCTTCCATGGCCGCCATCGCCTGCACGCACTGGCGCGAGCGACCGAGCAGGCGGAGCACGCGGCCGTGCTGGGTAGCCGCCTGCAAGCGCAGGCTGTCGGGTGCATCGTCGGCGATGGCGAGCACGCGCGACTGCTTTTCCAACAGCGCCAGCGACTCGTGGTAGTCGCCCAGGCCCAAGCGCAGGCGGGCGATCACGCCGAGCAACTCGGCCTGCGCCAGCGGCTGGTTGGCGAGCTCGCGCTCGCCGCGGCGTTCGCCCGCGGCGAGCAGTTCCCGCGCATCGAAGGTGCTGCCCTGCTGCGAGGCGCCGGCGTTGTCGAACAAGCCGATGACGAAGTCCTGCATGGCCTGCGCACGCGCGGCCTCGCGCATCGCCTGACGGCCCTGCCACAGGCTCATGCCCAGCGCGGCGACCAGCACCGTGGCAGCCAACCCGCCGCCCGCCAAGGCCCAACGGTGCCGGACCAGGTACTTCTGCAGGTGGTAGCCCACGCTCTGCGGGCGTGCCTGGATCGGGCGGCCTTCCATGTGGCGGCGCAGGTCCTGCGAGAGCGCTTCCACCGACGGATAGCGGTGCTCGGGCAGCTTCTGCAGCGCCTTCAGCGCGATGTTGTCGAGATCGCCCACCAGCTTGCGCGCGTTGCGGCGCGCGTCCGGGCACCGGCTGCGGCTGCCGTCGGTGGTGCGCAGCGTGGCGACCGATGGCTTGAGCGGCTCCACCGCCAGGATGGCCTGTTCCCACTCGGCGTCGGTCTGTCGGCGCAGCCGATAAGGCTTCGTGTCGGCGATCAGTTCATAGAGCACGACGCCCAGCGAATAGACGTCGGTCATCGTCGTGACCAGCTCGCCGCGCACCTGTTCCGGCGCGGCGTAGTGCAGCGTGAACGCACGCACTTCGGTACGCGGGTGCACGGGTGCGGGCTCGGGATCGTCGAGCAGTTTGGCGATGCCGAAGTCCAGCAGGCGCACGTCGCCGCCCGGCGTGACGAGGATGTTGGACGGTTTCAGGTCGCGGTGGACGATCAGGTTGGCGTGCGCATGGCTGACCGCTTCGCAGATCTGCAGGAACAGCTTCAGCCGCTCCTCCAGGCCGATGTTGTTGGCCTGGCAGTAGTCGGTGATCGATACGCCCTCGACGTACTCCAGTGCGAGGTAGGGCTGGCCTTCGCTGCCGATGCCGGCGTCGAGCAGGCGCGCGATGTTGGGATGCTCCAGACGCGCGAGGATCTCGCGCTCGCGGGTGAAGCGCAGGCGCAGGTTGGGGTCGGCCAGGCCAGGGCGCAGCAGCTTCAGGGCGACGCGGCGCTGGTACAGGCCATCCGCGCGCGAGGCCAGCCAGACCATGCCCATGCCGCCTTCGCCGAGCAACGATTCCAGCTGATAGGGGCCGATGCGGATGCCGGGCTTCAGCTGCCCGGGCTTGTCGACCAGGGGCTGGTCGATGAAATCGTCGCCTTCCTCTTCCAGCGCGAGCAGCTTCTCGAGTTCGCGCGCCGTGTCGGGATCGTCGGCGCGCAGGATCTCCAGCTGCTGCGCGCGTGCCTCCGGGTCAAGCTCCAGCAGGACGTCCAGCAGCGGTGACAGGCGTTGCCAGCGTTCGACGTCCATCGGGCGGTATGCAGCGCGGGCTCAGCTGTCCTGCATGGCCGACAGCAGGAACATGCGTGCCTTCTGCCAGTCGCGACGGATGCTACGTTCGGAGCGCTGCAGCAGTTCGGCGATTTCCAGTTCCGACAGGCCGGCGAAATACCGCATTTCCACCACCTGGGCCAGGCGTTCGTCCGCAGCGGCGAGCTTTTCCAGCGCATCGTTCAGCGCCAGCATGTCCTCGTCCAGGCGCAGGTTGCCTTCCACTTCTTCCGGGATGTCGGCCACGCGCTTGAGGTCGCCACCGCGCTTGCGCGCGAGGCGGCTGCGCGCGTAGTCGACCACCACGCTGCGCATCGACGAGGCGGCATAAGCGAAGAAGTGCGCGCGGTCCTCGAACTTGGCCGTGCCGGTCGAGCCGAGCAGTTTCAGGTAGGACTCGTGCACCAGTGCCGTGGCGTCGAGGGTGTAGCCGTGCTGGCCCGACAACTGCCGGCGGGCCATGGTGTGCAATTCCTGGTACAGCGTGGCCAGCACGCGGTCCAGTGCGGCGCGATCGCCGCTGCGGGCCGAGTCCAGCCAGAGCGTAATGTCGGGTGCGTCCGCCATCCGTGTTCCCCACGAAGCCAAGGGCGCGAATATAACGTTATTCGACGAAGGTCGGACATCTGCCCAACGGCACGGGCGGGCGTTTCAGCGCTGGCAGTGGCCACACCAGACGGTGGTCCGCTGGCCGATGTTGGCCTGCTTCATCGGTCGGCCGCAGCGAGGGCAGGGTTCGCCGGCCCGCCCATAGGCGGAAAGCTCCTGTTCGAAGTACCCCGGCGCCCCGTCCGGGCTCAGGAAATCCCGCAACGTGGTGCCGCCACGGGTGATCGCGTAGGCCAGGATCTCCTTCACGGCCCCGGCCAGCGCCACGTAACGCTCGCGCGACACCTTGCCGGCCGCGCGCAGTGGCGAGATGCCTGCACGGAACAGGCTCTCCGCAGCGTAGATGTTGCCCACGCCCACCACGACCGCCTGGTCCATCAGGAAGGTCTTCACCGGCGCCTTCCGCCCGCGGCTCAGGTCGAACAGGTAATCGCCGTCGAAGGCGTCTGAAAGCGGTTCCGGCCCCAGTCCTTGCAGCAACGGGTGGACTTCGCCCGGGGGTTGCCACAGCAGCGAGCCGAAGCGGCGGGGGTCGTTGAAGCGCAGGACGCGGCCCGCGTTGCCGTGCTCGTCGTCCAGGGCGATGTCGACATGGTCGTGCGCCGTCACCGGGGTGGTCGCCGGCAGCACGCGCAGGCTGCCGGACATGCCCAGGTGCAACAGTGCGCTCCCGGCTTCGGTGTCCATCAGCAGGTATTTCGCACGCCGCCGTACGGCCTGGATGCGCTGGCCAGGCAGGTCGCGCGCGACCTCGGGCGGGATCGGCCAGCGCAGGTCGGGCCGGCGCAGCGTCACCGCCTGGATGCGCCGACCTTCGACGTGCGGTGCCAACCCGCGGCGGGTGGTCTCGACTTCGGGCAGTTCAGGCATGGCCGGGCACGGCTCCGTAGTACTCGCCGTCCTGGCGCACCTGCACCGGGCCGCCGAAGGCATGGCTCAGCTGCGCCTCGGTCAGCGTGCCGGCACGGTCGCCGTCCGCACAGACCGCGCCATCGCGCAGCAGCAGCACGCGATCGATCTCCGGAATGATTTCCTCGATGTGGTGCGTGACCAGCACCAGGGTGATGCCGCGCTGCGCGAGGCTGCGCATCAGGCCCAGGAAATGCCGGCGCGCCACCAGGTCCAGCCCCGCGGTGGGTTCGTCCAGCAGTAGCGCTTCGGGTTCGTGCACCAGCGCGCGTGCGATCAGCACCCGCCGCATCTCGCCGGTGGACAGCTCGGCCACCTGGCGGTCCGCCAACGGCGTGGCGCGCACCTGTTCCAGGGCGTGACGCGCCTTCGCGCGCATCTCGGCGTCGATCTGCCGGTGCGGCGGCACGACGAAGCTGGAGAAAAAGCCGGTGATCACCGCATCTTCCACGCGCAGGTACGGCATCTGCTGGAGGTCGCGGGTCAGGTCGCTGGTGACCACGCCGAGACGGTTGCGCAGCTCGTTCACGTTCCAACGGCGCAGGCCGAACACCTTCACCGGTGCATCGCCCTCGCGGGCGAGCGGATACAGCTCGCGGCTGATCAGCTTGATGAAGGTGGATTTGCCGCAGCCATTCGGCCCGAGGATGGCGGTGTGCTGGCCCAGCGGGATCCGCAGCGACAGGTCGTGCAGGACGCGGGTGGCGCCGCGCACCACGGTGGCGCGGTCCAGTTCGAACAGCGCGACGGGCGTCGTCGCGGCAGGAGAGGCGGTCAGGTTCATCGGGGCGGCGCGGGGAGGTGCCGGTGCAGCGTACCTGAATCCACCCCGCGGCCGACGTGCGCGACATCGCCCTACAATGCCGCCATGCGCTCCCGCCTGCTCCTGCTCGCCATCCTCTGCTCGCCCTGTGCCGCGCAGGCGCAGGTCACCGCTACCGGCGACTACCTCGCACGGATGGACACCGACGGCGATGGCCGCGTCAGTCTGGCCGAGTACCAGGCCTGGATGAGCTACGCCTTCGAGGGCATGGATCGCAACCGCGATGGCGTGCTCTCGGTGGACGAATTGCCGGGCGGGCGCGGCAAGCCGATCACCCGCGAAGCCCATCTCGCCCAGTTGGCCGACCGCTTCCGGCGCCAGGACGTGGACCGCGACGGCTTCCTCAGCGCGAAGGAACTCGCGGCACCTCCGCAGTGATCCGCCTCAGGTGTGGATCAGGCGACCACCGGCGAACGCCCAGTTCTCCCAGGTCGTTTCCTTGAAGCAGACCATGACGTTCTCGGGATTCCGCCCCGCCGCCTGCAAGCGCTGCATCAGGTCGGCCAGCAGCGCCTTCTTCACCTTCACGCTGCGCCCGACCGACCACAGGATCTCGATCAGCACGAAGTCTTCATCGCGCGCGCCGGCGACATCCGGGTACGCGGGGTCGTAGCGAAAGTCTTCGTCGGAGAGTTCCAGCACACGCTGGAAACGGTCGGTCGCCGGCACGCCGGAGGCGACCAGCGCGGCATGCACCGCATCGAGCACGGACGATTTGAAAGCCGCGTCCTTCGGCTTGCGGACGGTCACGGAGACCAGGGGCATGGCGCAACTCCGGCGGGATGAAGATCCCAGCTTATCCCGCCGCGCGTCGCACAAAAGAAGACGCCGGCCACGGGGGCCGGCGTCGAGGTGGCCGGTCCTGGGAGGGACCGGCCCGGGGAGGAGCGTTTACTTCGTGATGTCGACGTCCTTCGTCTCGCGCAGGAACAGCGTGCCGATGATCAGCGTCATCACGGCGATGCCGATCGGGTACCACAGGCCGTAGTACAGGTTGCCCGTGGCCGCCACCAGCGCGAAGGAAATCGCCGGCAGGAAGCCACCGAACCAGCCATTGCCGATGTGGTACGGCAGCGACATCGAGGTGTAGCGGATCTGCGTCGGGAACAGCTCGACCAGGTAGGCGGCGATCGGGCCGTACACCATGGTCACGTAGATCACCAGGATCCAGAGCAGGAAGATCGTCATCGGCACATTGATGCGATCCGTCGGCGCCTTCTCGGTGTAACCGGCCGCACCCAGCGCCGTCTTCAGTTCACCACCGAACGCGGCGGTCTTGGCCTTCACGTCGTCGCCGGACAGGCCGGCGGCTTCGAACGACGGCACCGAGGCTTCGCCGACGCGCACCTGCGCCAACGTACCCGGGGCGGCCGATTCCACGCTGTAAGGCACGCCGGCACGGGCGAGGGCGGCGGTAGCCTGGTCGCACGAACTGGTGAACTTGCGCGTACCCGGGATCGGGTCGAACTGGAACGAGCAGGTGTTCTTGTCCGCGACCACCACGGCCGGCGCATTGCGGCTGGCCTCTTCCACGCCAGGGTTGGCGAAGTGGGTGATGCCCTTGAAGATCGGGAAGTAAGTCACCGCGGCCAGCAGGCAGCCCGCCATGATGATCTTCTTGCGGCCGATACGATCCGACAGCCAGCCGAAGAACAGGAAGAACGGCGTGGCGAGGAACAGGGCGGCGGCGATCAGCAGGTAGGCGACGGTGGAATCCACCTTCAGGATGCTCTGCAGGTAGAACAGCGCATAGAACTGGCCGGCGTACCAGACCACGGCCTGGCCGGCGGTGGCGCCGAACAGCACCAGCAGCATCAGCTTGAGGTTGCCACCCTTCAGCGAATCGCGGAACGGCGTCTTCGACCCCTTGCCTTCGGCCTTCATCTGCTGGAACAGCGGGGATTCGCTCAACTGCAGGCGGATCCACACCGAAATGCCGAGCAGGATGATCGACGCCAGGAACGGAATGCGCCAACCCCAGGCTTCGAACGCCTCGGTGCCCAGCGACAGGCGGCAGGCCAGGATCACCAGCAGCGACAGGAACAGGCCCAGCGTCGCGGTGGTCTGGATGAAGGCCGTGTACAGGCCGCGCTTGCCGTCCGGCGCGTGCTCGGCGACGTAGGTCGCCGCGCCGCCGTACTCGCCGCCCATCGCCAGGCCCTGGGCCAGGCGCAGCACGATCAGGATGACGGGCGCCGCCATGCCGATCGACGCGTAGTTGGGCAGCACGCCGACCAGGAAGGTCGAGATGCCCATGATCAGGATGGTGACCAGGAACGTGTACTTGCGGCCGATGCGGTCGCCCAGGCTGCCGAAGAACGCCGCGCCGAACGGACGGACGAAGAAGCCCGCCGCGAACGCCAGCAGCGCGAAGATCATGCCGGTGGTCGGATTGACGCCGCTGAAGAACTGCTTGGCGATGATCGCCGCCAGCGACCCGTAAAGATAGAAGTCGTACCACTCGAACACGGTGCCGAGGCTGGAAGCGAAGATGACCTTCTTGTGGCCCTTCGTCAGCTCGCCCGACGACGAGTGCTGCACAGTCGTGGAACTCATGTGGATTCCCCTCAGAAAGTGTATTTGACGGTCGTGTGCAGACGCTTCAGGTCGCCTTCGCGGTCATCCTCGAGCGAACGCTGGCCGTAGATCAGTTCGGCGCCCAGGTCCAGCTTCGGGAACGGCGAATAGATGATGTTGGCGTGCATCGACTGCGTGCGCTCGGTGACGCCGAAACCAGTGATGCCGGCGTCGTTGTCGAAGTGCGAGGCGGAGTACATCAGGTTGGTGCGCACCTTCGGGCTGAATACGTGGCGCCACGCCACGAAGCCGCCGTAGCCATCCAGTGCGGCGATGTCGCCGTTGGCTTCGGTCACCACGTCGCTGCCCACGCCGAAGGCGAGGTAGCGGCCGATGCCCTGGCCCGCGTTCACCGCATAGCGGATGTCGTCGCTCTTGCCCAGGTTGAACTTGCCCGAGACACTGACGGAGGCGCCGGTATCGGTTTCCTCCAGCAGCTTGAACTGGCGCACCATGCCGGCGACGGTGAAATGACCCCAGTCGCCCTTGGTCAGCCAGCGCGCGGTGACGTCCGGCAGCGCGTTGTCGCCGCTGTTGAAGCGGGTGCCGGCGAGATATGGCGTGACCGTGGTCTGCGGGTTCTCGATCGAGAACGACCACGGGCCCTTGGTGTAGCGCAACTGGGCCTGGCGCACGAAGATCGTGCCGTCGGTGGGGCCGACGAAGTCCACGGCATCCGGCAGCGCGGCCACATCCATGAAATTGGACCAAGTCTGGCCGGCTAGCCAATTGTTCCAGCTTACGTAGGCCTGGCGCAGACTGACGGCGTAGGTGTTGGTGGACGTTTCGTTGCCGGCCAGCGCATTGCTGCCGCCGCCGAAGAAGTCCATTTCCACGTAACCCTTGAACTTGTCGCCATTGTCGGTGACATGGTCGGCGCTCAGCCAGAAGCGCGAGAACTGGGCGTGGAAATCGGTGTAGGCGTCGCCGCCATCGGCGGTCGGGCCGCCCACCGGGATGGTGCTGGGCACGTAGAACAGGCGACCCGACGAACCATCGGCGATGCGGCCGTCGCTGGTGTCGGTGGCCATCGCGTCCATCTTGATGAAGCCGCCGTAGGAGAACGAGCCTCCCGGATTGGCGGCGGTCAGGATGGTGGTGCCCTGGATCGGCTGCTTGCCGGCGGGCAGGGCAGCCGGTGCCGCGGCCTGCTTGGCCTGCACCTGGGTCACTTGCTCCTGCGTGGTGGTGATCTGCGTCTGCTGCTGTTGCTGCGCGGACAGCAGCAACTGCACCTGGCGCTCCAGGTCGGCCACGCGTGCTTCCAGCGCCTTCTCCTTGGCGGTCTGTGCGAACGCCATCCCCGGCGCGATCAAGGCGATGAAAAGCGCAGCGGCCAGTGGCCGTCGCGCCATGAGTGCGGAACGTTGGGTCATAACCCCTCCCGAAAGGTTGATGGCCGCGTTACGCGGCTGACGGAGACTTGCGCCTGCATGCCGGCAGCGCCTATTCGCCATTAGTCGTAACCGCACTGCGATGGACCCAAACCCTTGCCAGCAAAGGGGCGCGACGTTCGGTCGCGGTACTTGCAGCGGTGCTTTAAGACCATCGTCTAAGCCGGATGCTGCGATGCCGCACGGTCGTATGCGTCAAACTCGTTGCGTCGGACATGCCACGCGACGCGCTCCGCCGCCTCGCCCGGCCGTCGTCCATGCCTCAGAATCGACGCATCACTTGAACGTCCCGGGAGGACCTCATGACTGACCTGTATCCGGTCAAGCCGGAATTCGCGGCCAAGGCCCGCATCACGCGCGAGCAGTACCAGCGCGACTACCAGGCCTCGATCGATGATCCGGACGCTTTCTGGGGCAAGGCCGCCGAACGCCTCGACTGGTTCAAGAAGCCGACCCAGATCAAGGACGTCAATTACGCGCTGGACGACTTCCGCATCCGCTGGTTCGCCGACGGCGAGCTCAACGCGAGCGTCAACTGCCTGGACCGCCAACTGGCCGAACGCGGCGACAAGGTCGCGTTGTTGTTCGAACCCGATGGTCCCGATTCGCCTTCCTATGGCGTGACCTATCGCGAGTTGTACGAGCGCACCTGCAAGCTGGCCAACGCGCTGCGCGCACTGGGCGTGCAGAAGGGCGATCGCGTCACCATCTACCTACCGATGATCCCCGATGCGGCCGTCGCCATGCTGGCTTGCGCGCGCATCGGCGCCATCCACTCGGTGGTGTTCGGCGGCTTCGCGCCGAACTCGATCGCCGATCGCGTGTCCGACTGCGCCAGCAAGCTGATCATCACCGCTGACGAAGGCCTGCGTGGCGGCAAGAAGGTGCCGCTGAAGGCGAACGTGGACGCTGCGCTGAAGCTGCCGGGCACCCATTCCGTCGAGACCGTGCTCGTGGTTCGCCACACCGGCGGCGCGGTGGATATGCAGATGCCGCGCGACCGTTGGTTCGACGCCGTCGTCGACGCACAGCCCGCCGAGTGCGAGCCCGAGCGCATGAACGCCGAGGACCCGCTCTTCATCCTCTACACCTCCGGCTCCACCGGCAAGCCGAAGGGCGTGCTGCACACCACCGGCGGCTACCTGCTGTACGCCAGCTACACGCACGAGGCCGTGTTCGACCTGCGCGAAGACGACATCTACTGGTGCACCGCCGACGTGGGCTGGGTCACCGGCCACAGCTACATCGTCTACGGCCCGCTGGCCAATGGCGCCACGGCGGTGATGTTCGAGGGCGTGCCCAACTACCCCAGCGTGTCGCGCTTCTGGGAAGTGATCGACAAGCACAAGGTCACCATCTTCTACACCGCACCCACCGCGATCCGCGCGCTGATGCGCGAAGGCGAAGCTCCGGTGAAGAAGACCTCGCGTGCCTCGCTGCGCCTGCTGGGCAGTGTGGGCGAGCCGATCAATCCGGAAGCCTGGCGCTGGTACTACGACGTGGTCGGCGATGCTCGTTGCCCCATCGTCGACACGTGGTGGCAGACCGAGACCGGCGGCATCCTCATCACCCCGCTGGCCGGTGCGGTCGACCTCAAGCCCGGCTCGGCCACGCTGCCGTTCTTCGGCGTGCGGCCGGCGCTGGTCGACGCCAATGGCGAGCAACTCGACGGCGCCACCGAAGGCAACCTGGTGCTGCTGGATTCCTGGCCGGGACAGATGCGCACGGTGTACGGCGACCACCAGCGCTTCATCGACACCTACTTCCGCACGTATCCGGGCACCTATTTCACTGGCGACGGCTGCCGTCGCGACGCCGATGGGTACTACTGGATCACCGGCCGCGTCGACGATGTCATCAACGTCTCCGGCCACCGTATCGGCACCGCCGAAGTGGAAAGCGCGCTGGTCGCGCACCCGAAGGTGGCCGAAGCGGCTGTGGTCGGGTTCCCGCACGACATCAAGGGCCAGGGCATCTACGCCTACGTCACCCTGAAGGCCGGTGAAGCGCAGAGCGACGAACTGCTGAAAGAACTGGTGGCCTGGGTGCGCAAGGAGATCGGCCCGATCGCCACGCCAGACCACCTGCAATGGGCGCCGGGCCTGCCAAAGACGCGCTCGGGCAAGATCATGCGCCGCATCCTGCGCAAGATCGCCGAGAACGCGCCCGAGCAGTTGGGCGATACCTCGACGTTGGCCGACCCGTCGGTGGTCGAATCGCTCGTCGCCGAACGCAAGGTGAAGTAACCCGGCTGCTGGGGAGGGCAGACGGGCTGCACAGGGCGGGACACGCCGCCCTGTGCAGGCAACGCATCAAGGATTACCCTTTCCCATCACGATGGATCGCACTGCCATGCCCACTCTGTTGATCGCCGACGACCACCCGCTGTTCCGTGAGGCGCTGCGCGGCGCCGTGCAACGGGTGATGCCGGGCGTGAAACTGCATGAAGCCGACAGCGTCGATGCCCTGTACGTGCTGGTCGATGCGCACCCGGATGCCGACCTGCTGCTGATGGACCTCAACATGCCCGGCGCGCACGGCTTCAATGCCCTGGTGCACCTGCGCGCGCTGCATCCGCAGCTGCCGGTGGTGATCGTCTCGGCGCGCGAAGAGCCGGTGGTGATGCGTCGCGCGCTCGACCACGGCGCGCTGGGCTTCATTCCGAAGTCGGCCGATTCGGACACCATCGGCCAGGCCATCGGCGCAGTGCTGGATGGCGAGCGCTGGGTGCCCGACGAAGCGCTCAGCGCCCCGGCCACGTCCCGCGACGAGCAGGAAACCGCGCAGCGCCTGCGCGACCTGACGCCGCAGCAGTTCAAGGTGCTGCAGATGCTCGGCGCCGGTCGCCTCAACAAGCAGATCGCTTACGACCTGGGCGTGTCCGAAGCCACGATCAAGGCGCACGTCACCGCCATCTTGCGCAAGCTCCACGTCACCAACCGGACCCAGGCGGTGCTCGCCGCCGGTCGCCTTGCGGTGGATCCGGACGGCCTGGTGCTGCCGCCGGAAGAAGGCGAGTAAGTCCGGTCCGGTCGCAACTGCGGTACAACGGGCGCGTCAGCGACCCTCCACGCGGATGCCGACGAGTCGCAGTACCGGACCGGTGAGCAGAGCCCCCAATAGTGCGCACGGCGTCCCCCACAAAAGGACCGCCACATAGATCATCGACGCTCCGCCGCCGGCATACGGGCGGACGCAGTCGGTGTAGTACGCGAAGACGAGCCACGGTGACAGGAGTAGGCAGGCGCCGACCGCACGCAGCGGATTGGCGGTGGCCAACGAGACCAGTGCGGGCAGCAGCGGGATGAGCAGGAAGAACCCCACGGCGCGCAGATACGCCACCCACGTGTGGTCATAGCAGGCGACGTTGTTGAACGCCTGCAGCAGCAGGATGCCGACGATGGCAACGGCACCGAGGATGCGTGCGGTCTTGCGGGAGACGTTCATGAGGTCGGCAGGTGCGAGCGGACCAGCTTCACGGTCTCTACCAACTGGTCGACCGGAACGCGAACCCGCGCCATGCGCGCCGCATCGCCGCTCCGGTCGTGCGTGGTGCCCCTTTCACGGCCCGCGCCGTCGAAGGTGGCGAGTTGCGGTGGCCCGATGCCCCAGTCACTTCCTTTCTGTCGAGGCACGACGTGGAAATGGAAATGCGGCGTTTCCTGCCCGCTGTACACGCCATTGTTCTGGAACGTCATTATTCCCAACGGTTGATACGCACTGACGAGTGCCTCCGCGATCCGCTTGGCCGAGGCCATGATGGCCGAACACTCGGCGTCGGAAAGATCGAGCAGCGTTGCCACGTGCCGGCGCGTAATGACGCAGCATTGGCCGGTCTCGAACTGCCACGGATTGATGACGGTCAGCGTATGTTCGCTCTCGTCGATGATCTTCCAGTGCTCGTCGCGGGCCGCCACGCACAAGTCGCAAGGGTCTCTGACGGGAAGTTGGATCATTTCTTTCTCCTATACCTGACAGGGACGCGTTCGCGAGCTGGCTGGCCAGCCGGATCGGTCGGCTACGGACACCATCAGACCCAAGGCAGCCATGCGACCAGTCCCATGCGCACGCGCTGCGGCGCGACCGTTCCGGCGACGAACAGGGCTGCCGCCCCGACGCCAAAGAGCAGGCGCGCAAACAAGGGGACGTCCGTGGCGCAAGCGACCCATGCTCCTGCGGCTAGCCCGGACCCCAGCACGATGCAGATGATGCGCGCGATCCAGTCCAGGCGGGGCGTCGCTTCCGGTGTGCTCTTCATCCGGTGCAGGGCCTGTGTTGAGCCGGGGGAAAAGCGGGTTCGGTGTGAATGAGTTGCCAGGGCCAGCATCGCGATCAATCGAACTGGAGATCCGGATCCCGCCCGAAAATATCTTTGAGCCACAGCTCCGTCCGGCGCTCAAACGCCATGTCGCTGACATCTTCATAAGAGTAGGACACCGAGAAACTCACATTATCCCGGAAAAATCGTCTTGTTCTCTCGATCGACAAGATGGCGGCGGTGAAAGGTGGCGCTCCGCTGGCGATGAACTCGCCATGCAATGCGTTGAAGCGGGCATCCAGCTTGTCGATGCCGTCATACACCGCGCGATGTTCATTCCTGCGCGAAAGGTAATACAACCCTGTGGTCGACACGCCGTCGAATATCTCGGATCTGGCCCAGATCTTCCCCGCGTCACCCGGCACACGGCTGCAGGCTTCCTGGACGAGCAGCCTGTAGACACCTTCGAAAGCGTGAATCTTCTTCATGATGACCCTAACGTACATGCCGGGCCGACGCGCGAAGCGGGCTCGGGTTCAATGACGGGTTAGACGCCGACCTAGCGCCGGTCATAGAAAAGCGAGAGCACGAGGTAAACCGGGTAAGCCCGCGTCATGATAAAGAGGCTTGCCTCATGGCTTGAAGATGCTTCTGCCCATCCCTGCATCTTGCTGGAGGGCCCTAACAGGCCGAAGAGGGCCAGCGCAGTGCCGCCAAGAAGGAAGGCGGCCAAGAGCGCTGATCCCCACCAGGGCCATGTGGCCATTCCCTCGCCATCACGCACCAGGAGGAGGACGCCCAATGCGGCCAAGACCAACCCCAGCGTAACCAAGTAGCTGCGGCAGTATGTCGCGGATGCATCTGGTTTTTTTCGCTTGCGTGCCATGTCCTCTGGCGCCTTACGCCTGGATTGAGCCCGATTGAGCGGCGGGTTAGGCATGAATGAACTGCTAGGGCCCGCCCACCTAGACAGACATGACCACCGACAGAAATCCTGAGCCCAGCCAGACGAGAAAGCAAAGGCCGGCGCAAGGCAACAGCAACGAGCGGAATGAGGCGCCAATGAGCGCAATGGCCGCCACTGCCAAGGTGGAGCCCCAAAACATGGGGCGTGCCCCAGCACCCCACACGAGCCAATGCGGCGGACCAACGAGGGCCGCGTGAAGAATGGAGGCGCCGGGCAGCCACCCAGGCCTGTACAGCACGGTCAGGCAAAGCGCGATGTAGGCAAGAGCAAACAGCAGCAGGGATGCCGCTGCAACCATCACGACCAAGCGATCGCCTGACATTCTGGAGGTATCTGCGGTCATCCAAGAGACCTCATGCGGGGTCTGATGCCTGAGTCAAGCCGCGCCGCGAAACGGCGTCGGCTTGGATGAACTGTTAAGCGGCGGCCGCGAAAGCATGGGCCACCGCTCTTTGAACTACTAACCTATCGCTGGTGATTACAGCGCCGCCCCAAATATCGCCTTCACGAGAGTCTTGAAACAGCAATAGCACCCTAAAACCTGCAAAGTCGTCCTTAAGCAGCGTTTGAATTTCTTGAAACACCGCTGGCTTGAACGCGGATCTCACCACATAGACTGGCCGCGTTCTGTCGTCATTCCAGTCCCAGTTCTGCCACTGAACGGGATTTTCTCCCTCCTCGGGACCGATGCGGTGCTCGAGTAGGATCTTGAGCGCACTACCCAAAGCTAGGTCCAATCGCTCCTCAGCATCGGCCGCTGGTCCATCGGGTGTTTCAAGAGCAGGTTGCGTTCGTTGCAAGTAGGCCCAAAACGCATCAAGGTCGGCAAGTACTTCGGTCTTTGAGCTACGAAGAAAGCTGAGCATTGCCGCCTAACGCCTGAATTAAGCCGACCTGCGAAGCGGGTTCGGCTTGAATGAACTGTTAGGACTCATTTGGTCACACTCACTGAGTGGACGCAAATGCTTCCTGGCCATTGGCCGAGATGGCCGCGCGTGCTGGTGATGTAGACACCGCGCAGCGTAGCGCTATCGCCATCTTTTGGACTCACCTCAGTGCTCATCAATGTCCATATGCCTTTTGAGAAATCGGCAGAGAACGGATCTTGCGGAGTTGGATAAATGGCCGAGTGCTCAAAGGAGCGAGTGTAGTAGCCGGAAACCCTGACGGGCTTGCCATTGTAGCGTTCCGGCTCTGAGGTAAGCGCCGAGATCGTCGTTTGGATGTAGTGGCCGGACCCGGACGGACACCCAAACGTAGAGAGGAAATCCGCCGTCTCGTGATCGACCTGGACTCTCTCCGAGCTGCAGCCAGCGAGAAGCAGCGCTGTAGAGGCGGTTGCGAGAATTCTCATGAGTCCTAACGCCTGAATTAAGCCGACCCGCGAAGCGGCGTCGGCTTGAATGAATTGTTAGGCACCATACGGTGCTGGTGCCTCTTTGCAAACGGTTACCTCATCAGCCCACCAATGCCCCCGCTCGTAAGAGCAAAGCATAAGGCGCGCTGTTGGGGACGAGACCTCTAGAACCTGGTTCTCAGGCGCTGCAAAACGGAGCGACACATCCTGATTGATCAGGTCAGCCCAAATGGCAGACGCAGAAACATCAAAGTCCGTAAGCGCAGCGTCCTGTAAGAAGTGAGATGCGTCACTGGTGCCAATGGCGTACTGGACAGGCTCCCCAACCCAGGAAACGAAGAGTCTCTGTCCATCCTGGAAGGTCAGCACCAACTCGCCGCCAAAATCATGGGTCTCGCCATCTGCTGCAGCGTCCACAGCAGACTCCTCGCCCTGAAGAAGCCGATAACAGATTGCGGTGAGCTTGGGCATGGTGCCTAACGCCTGAATTAAGCCGACCCGCGAAGCGGGTTCGGCTTGAATGAATTGTTAGGCCTCATGCCTTGGGCCGCCAGTAAACGCCCTTCGGATCCGAGACCGCAAGATAGCCCCACTTTGAATCCCGTTCTATCGTTCCGTCGAACACGATCTCGACCGGATCGCCTTCATCAGGAGTGTCATCGCCGCCGTTGAAGGTAAACGGCATTCCGACTGCTCGCTCTGGGGTGAGTCCAAGGCGTGCAAGATCTTCTATTGAGTCGCTAGTCAAAGCGTAGCCATTGTCAGTCATGCGTGCGTTCAGATCGCAGAAGATGTCTGGGAGAAATGGCTTCATGAGGCCTAACGCCTGAACTAAGCCGACCCGCGAAGCGGGTTCGGCTTGAATGAATTGTTAGGTGCCATGGCAGAGATCACTGAGCGGAGATCCTCCACGGCACGTTGTCGAATCTTGGGGGACTTAATGTGGCCAGGCAACCGACTAAGCCAGTGACTATTGGGGCCGTGCCCGCCACCACGAATGGCGGATAGACGGCGCGATGTCGGGAGGGGCTTGCGCCCAAGGACATCTACACACTCTGCAAGCTGTGCCGCAGAAGAGAAGCGGAAGACAAAACCCTGCGACTCGACGCAAAGCACGGGATAGCCGCTACGACCCTCGGCCCTGGGAGCCGGCGGGCTGTATGACTCGGACGCGCGCCATGCTGCACCGTCAAGTTCTAAGTGAACCCAGTAGGCCATGGGCTCATTGCGCCAATCTTGCGTGTGTTCGATCCAGTTGCGGGCAACCTTCCCCATGGCACCTAACGCCTGAATTAAGCCGACCCGCGAAGCGGGTTCGGCTTGAATGAATTGTTAGGCATCAGGCTAGTGCCCGTAATGACAAGGGTGCCGGCCAAACTACCGGCTCCACGCCGTCAATGCTATAGCCCTCCAGCTCCGTTAGGGCTTGGTCATTTGCCCAAAGCATGACCCCAACCAAGCCGCCAGCGGCCGTCTTGCCTGAGTAGTCGGCAAGGATGTAGTTGCCTTGAGTTGCCGGATCAACATCAAATGACGAACCGAACAGCACTGTCGGACAGCCGCCACAGCCGCATATTGCAATGACTTTCAAAGACTCGATCTGGCCCAGTCGATCCGGAGCCTCGCGCTCCAAAAGAAATATGAGCAAAAGTCTTTCCTCATTCGAGATCTCTCGCTGATAAGGAGTGCAGTAGCTAGAATCTTTCATCGATGCCTAACGCCTGAGTTAAGCCGGCCCGCCCGATGCGAACCGGTTGCGTCCGAGACCGCGAAGCGGGCTCGGCTTGAACGAATTGTTAGGTCTATGGT